>NZ_JBTVVN010000008.1:0-123189 GCF_054819755.1 Clostridium sp. DL1XJH146 | reverse complement strand
AAAGCCGTGTGCGGAAAAACCGCATGCACGGTTTGATGAGGGGAAAGAGGCGAGAGCCTCCGACCTACTCTACCAATTGAGGATGATTCTCTCCCTTTGGTCGAGAATCTTTATTTTATTTAATTAAAGATTTTGTGACGGAAGGAACAAAATCATCATTAATTGTGCATTGATAATTGTGCATTGTGCATTAAAAAAATTACCCTAGTCATAAAGAAAATATGACCAGGGTAACTTTTTTATTACCTACTCTTTCTTATATGATATATATAAGGAATAAAATTATAAAAGAAAGGACTAAAAAATATGAAAGTATTATCACCACGTTTATATACTAGGAGAAATAAGAAGAAAGTTTTTGCTTCAATTAATTCAGTAATGATAGCAGTTGCTTTTTTATTAATTTTATACTCTTTTGTGAGAACACTTATGTTTTTTCAACTTAGGAAATCTGTTTATGTTTATAATGAAGTTGTAAAAGTTATGCCTTATGGAGAAAAGCCCATTGATATAACTATGATTAATAACATTATTAACAATGAAAATGTGGATAAGGTTGTTCCTATAAGGACTAATTTGGGGATAAAATATGTTGCTCCAGGGGTTAGTGACCGCATAACAGTATTACCTATTTTAGAAGAAGATAGAGAGTACTTAATGGAAAAGCTAAATATTACTATAGTAGAAGGACGACTACCTAAAATGGATTCTATGGAAATAGCTATAACCAAAGATATAGCTATAAATAGAGAAGTGAAAATAGGGGACAAAGTAGGAGATAGTATAAATAAATTTGATGAGCTACCTGGTGAGTATGAAATAGTGGGATTATTAGAAAACGATGCATTAACTTCTATAGTATCTGTTAATGAGAGTAGTTTTCCGAATTATAGTGATAGAGATGCAGCTTTAAGCGGTGGGTTCTATGTATTTCCTGAAGAGGGAAAAAAAGAAGCTATGGATGAATACTTAACAAGTCTTATTAATGCTGATATTTCTATAGTTACAAAAAAAGTTGCTCAAGAATATTTTGATGATACTTCAGGTGTCCTTAAAGTAATAGATATTATTGCAATTTTGTCTATTGTAGTAATGGTACTTACCGTAGGTAGTTCAAAGTATGCTCAATATTTAAATAGAAGAGAAGAATTAGGGATGCTAAATGCTTTAGGGTATAACAAAGATCAAATATTAATAAAATCTCTCAAAGAAGTTGTTTTGATTAACTTAGGGGGATATGTATTTGGTTTAATATTAGGTGTTTTAGGATCTTTATTATTAGCAAAAGGTTTATGGGCAGAGTGTGGAATTGATGGATTTTTATATGCAAAGAAAGGGATTATTATGTCTTCATTTGTACCTTTATTCACTATATTGTTTAGTATAATTCCTATAAATGTAATGATAAATAAATTAGATCCAATAAAAATGATTGAAAAAAATTAGGGGGAGATAAAATGTTTAAAATAGAAAAGGTTAATTTGATTTATGATATAGGAAAAGAAGTACAGACTTATGCTTTGAAGGATATAAATTTAACTCTTCCTGAAAATAAAATGATAGGAATAATGGGACCATCAGGTAGTGGTAAAAGTTCACTATTGTATATAATGGCTGGATTGAAAAAACCTACATCAGGAGAGATATCCTACAGAGAAATTGATTTTAGTAAAATATCAGCTAAGGAAGCAGCAACTTTAAGATTAAAAGAATATGGATTTGTTTTTCAAAGACATTTTTTAATAGATTATATGACAGTTTTAGAAAATGTATTAACACCTATAAATAGTGATAAAAAAGAGGACAAAGAAAAGGCAATTTATTTATTAGAAAAGTTAAAAATAGATCATCTTGAAAATAAAAAACCATATCAATTATCAGGGGGACAAAGACAAAGAGTTGCTATAGCAAGAGCTTTAATAAATGACCCAAAGGTGGTATTTGCAGATGAACTTACTGCGGCATTAGATCATGAAAGTGCAAGAGAAGTAATGAATTTTTTAAATGAATACAAGAAAAAAGCTTTGGTTATTATAGTAACTCATGACCCATCTATATTAGAGGGAGCAGACAGTATAATTAACATTAGAGATGGAGAAATAACTACTATAGATAAATTTGAAGGGGTGGTATAATGAGACCTTTATCAAGTTATATTTATATAAAGAGTAATATTAAGAAGATTCTTCCTAGCTTTATTAGTACCATAATAAGCGTGCTTTTGATATTTATTTTTGGATTACTATTATATAGCTGTATAGATGATTTTAATAAAATATCTACTAATATTATGGAAAAAGGAACCTATGTATTTAGTAATAGTATAGAACATCCTTTAAGTGAAAATATAAAAGATTATATATACAATGATGATAGTATAAAAGATGTTGTACCAATGCTTGGTTATAGTAATAGTTTTAATTATAATGCTGCGTTTGGAAATGTTGGAACACAGGCTGCGGTTATGTATTCAGAGGATGTAGAAAAAACTTTAAAATATTTTGAGATACAATTAGTTGAGGGAGTTATTCCTAGAAACAACAAAGATGAAATATTGTTACCAGAGGAGTATGTGAAGCAATATGGCTTAAAGCTTGGTGATTATATTAATAATGATACAAGTAAATCAGTTGTAGTAGAAAGAGAATACAAATTAGTTGGAATAACAAAAGGAAATAGATGGGTTCCTATTGTTTGTGATGTAGGAGATTTAAAAAGGCAAGATGCTTTAAATTATGGGATGATGTACTTTTTTAATGATAATAGTAATATGGAGATAAATGATGACATTATTGCTTTAGATGAAGAAAATGTTGTAATTCAAGATTACAATACTGTTAAAGAATTAATGGATGAGATAGCTTCAGGTATTGATTTTTTATATTTTTCTTTAGATATTGTAATATTGTTGGTGCTTATTATATCTTTAAGTAATTTGAACTATATAGTATTTTTGAACAGAAAAAATGAGTTTGCCATATTAGGGACAATTGGATTCTCTAAGGCAAAGCTTAGATGGAAGTTGTTTAAAGAAAATTTGATTGTATGTTTTGTAGGTTTTACAATCGGGATTGGATTGACCAGTTTAATAACTTATATATTAAATATTGTAATTTGGTTACCACAAGGACAATATGTTCAAATTTTTAGAGGAGATTCATTTCTAATTGCTTTAATAGTTCCTGTGGCTGTTTCAATATTATCAATGTTATCTTCTGTAAGAGAAATGAATAAATTAGATATGGATTCATTGAATATATAAACTATCTTTTCCAAAAAAAATATAATTTAAGGAGCCTATAGATTTGAGTATATATATAAAGCTATAAGGCTCCTTTGTTGATGATAATTTAAATACATTCTCGGAATACAACTTTATTTCTGCCAGTTTTTTTAGCTTCATATAAAGCATCATCAGCTTTTTTCATGAAAGAGTCAATTGAATCTTGAGAATCATAATAGGTAGCTCCAAAGCTTGCTGTTATAGTACTGTCCATATCTTTTATTATTAATTCTTCGCATTTTTTTCTGAGTTTTTCACCAATGATTAAAATACTATTTTTATCTGTACATGACAAAAGAATTACAAATTCTTCTCCACCAATTCTTGCAACAGTATCTTCATTTCTAGTATTATTTTTAAGCATATTAGAAAAAGCTACTAATACTTTATCCCCAAAATCATGACCATAGGTATCATTTACTTTTTTAAAGAAATCTAAGTCCGCCATTATTAAACCTATTTCAGCACAGTTTTTTCTTGTTTTAAAAGAGATGGCTTGATTTAATCTATCAAAGAATTCTCTTCTGTTGCTTAAGCCAGTTAGATAATCTGTATTTATTAGTTTTGTTATCTTTTCATTTGCTTTTTTTAGTTCAATATTTTTTTTTGTTAGTTCCCTAGTTAAACCCATCATTTCAATATTTAACTGACTTATCTTTTCTATAATTTTCATATCAGTTATATTTATACTTTCGAAGATAATAATTGTACTGTTTTCTAAAATGAATTTTTTTCCTTTTAGTTCAAGTTTATTTTTAGAAGTTACATTAATTTCGTATATAGGGGAAGGAGAGTACTCATATATTTTAAACTCTTTGGAATAGTTTAATGAAAATAAATTGTTAAAATTAAATGTATTTTTGTCATTAATGTTGATATCTAAGGATTCTTTTAAATCTTCATTTATAAAAATTATATTATCATTAGTATCTAAGATAATTATTGGTAGGTTAGAATATTTTATCAATAAATTTAATACATCCGAATTCAAATTAATATTCATCATTTGAAGTGTTCCTCCACCACTTATTTACAATATTAATTGTTTCGTCAACATTGGTACATACTTTATCAGCACCTAATTTTTCAGAAGACTCATTATTATAGGAAAAAGCATGTCCACCAACTAGAATCTTTAAATATCTTAATTCTTCATAAGATTTAATTTGTTTGATAAGGTCAGTTACATTATTAATATTAAATGCCATTGTTACTGAGATAGCTAAAAAATAAGGTTTTTCAGTAAGCAGCATATTTATTACTTCTTCATTTGGAGTATTTGCTCCTAGATAAAATACATCCCAACCGTCTAACTCCAATAAGTCTGCTATCATTCTAGCACCTAATTCATGAAATTCGTTATTAGCAGCGGTTATTAAAGCTTTTCCTTTTATGTTCTCAGCTAATATTAAATAATCCATATAGATAGAGGCTATAATTCTTGAAACGATAGAAGTGGCTAAATGCTCCTGTGCAACAGAAATTTTTCCAACTTCCCACAGTTTTCCTATATCGTACATTGATTCTTTAATAACCTCAGTATATATAGTTTTAAGAGAATCTTTGTCATGTATTAGATCTTTAATTAGTTCAATAGCTTTCATATGATTAGCCTGAAGAAGTAACTTTGAAAAATCTTCTTTTTCTTTTTTTAAATCATTTATGAATAATTCTTCAATATTTAAATTCTTTTCTAATGCCTTTTCAATTTCAAAGTCTTTATTAAAATGTATTATCCATTGGTAAACTTTGTTTATTTCATTAAATGAATCTATGTCTAAAGTGTCACTAATTACTTGTGTCCATACATCTAAAACAACTTTAAAATATTCACGTGAAAAACCTCTTGAAATATAACTACTTATAACCCATTCTAGTGAATTTTCTAATAATTTGTAGTCATTGAGTAAAAAAACATTAGCCATAAATTTACCATGGTTTATGTGATTATCATACATAACTGATAATAGATTGAAATTAATTAAATTATTAGCTTGGTTTTTTTGAAACATAATTTCATTGACTTTGCGTGTCATATAATCTAGATTTTCCTCGTAATTTTTAGCGGATGTATAGGATACAACTTCACCGTATAATATTTTTTTATCTGAGTTCATAGTGACCTCCTAGCTGCTTTTTAATTCTATTTTAACATTATTATTCTATTTAGGTAAAGTAAAACAGAATAAATATTGTTTAATAAGTATGCTTAGTTACCAAATTCATTTATTAGCTGAATTAATGCAGGTCCTAATAATACTATGAATATACTTGGAAATATGAATAGAACTAGAGGAAACAATATTTTTATAGGAGCTTTCATGGCTTCTTCTTCAGCTCTTTGTTTTCTTTTTTCTCTTTCTTCCTGTGAGCGGAGTCTAAATATTTTAACAAAGCTAACACCTAGTTTTTCAGCTTGAAGTATACTATTAATCAATGATTTTAGTTCTTCGAATTCTAGACGTTCTTTAACTCCTGTTAAGGATTCTTTTCTTGTTTTACCTAAACGAATTTCTTCAAGACAAATATGAAATTCTGTAGAAAGTATACCGGTTTTCTTAGATATTACTTTATTTAGAGCTGAATCAAAACCTAGTCCGGCTTCAAGGCAGACAGTTAATATATCTAAAAAATCAGGTAGCTCTCTAAGAGCTTGTTTATATCGTTTCTTGATTTTCTGATTGATATAGTAATTAGGAAGAATAAAGGATATTGCTAGTCCAATCATATATATAACCAAAACACCTGAAAAACTTAAGCTTAATAATTTTCCGTAAAAAGCAAATATTATAGGCAAAAATATTTTTACAATAATTTTTATCATCTGAAAATCTACAGCAGTCATATCAAAAGGATTGCCTGCTTGAGTGAGTTTTTTATCTAAAAGTTGTTCTTTATTTGAAGAGATTTTTTTGCCAAAATAGGTGTTGTATTTATCTCTTAGTGAAAGCAAATTTTTTTTATAATTTGGTTTACCTTTTTTTTCTTCTTCATTTTTTTGATAAATTAATTTTTCTGTATTGATAAAAATCTTTATTCTTTTTCTTGCAATTGTTTTTGATTCGAAAAGTTTTAAAACGATAAGGAGTGAAAATAATACCGTTGTCAATAAAAATGAAATTACTAACATAGTCTACACCTCGATTTTTGTTAGTTTATTAATTAAAATGAATCCAATAATTGCAGAGAAAGCACTTATACAAATGAGAATAATTCCTATTGCACTTGTGAATAAAAGTTCAATATATTCTGGATTTATTAAGTATATTGCAAACCCAAGTAGGATTGGTAAACTACCTATTACTCTTCCAGAAAGTCTTCCTTGAGAGGTTAGCGTATGAACTTGTCTTTGAATTCTTATTCTTTCTCTAATAGTGTTTACTATTATTTCAAGAATACCGGCGAGATTTCCACCTACTTGTCTTTGAATTAATATTGCTTGTATTAATAATTCAAGGTCATCAGAGGGCATTCTTTTGTTTAGATTATTTAAAGCTTCATCCATAGTTACACCGTAACTCATTTCCTTCATGAGTATACCAATTTCTTCTTTTATTGGTGAGTCACATTCTTCTACAACAGTTTTTAATGCTTGAGGGAAACTATAGCCAGATTTTAAAGATCCGATTATTATATTTATCATATTTGGTAGTTCACTGTTGAATTTATCAGTTCGAGCCTTTGTTTTTCTTTTTACCCATATATTTGGTAGAAAATATCCAGCGATTCCACCGATAAATAAAAATATGAAATTATTTAAAATGAAGAATAGAATACCACCTAGAATAGCGGCTAGTACCCATTTGGACATTAAATAATCTTCAGCATCGATATCTAAGCCGGCACTTATTAACAATTTATCGATTTCATCGTGATTTGAATTTGGTAGGTTTTTTCCTATATATTTATTCAAATTTTTTACTTTAAAAACAGTTAATTTATTCTTTTTAGTCTTCGTACTGTGTACTTCTATATTTTTAGTTTTTTCAGAATTAAGGTAATAATTTATTCTTTTTTTTACTCTTCTACTAGAAACTATAAGTGAGTAGAAGATTGATAATATAGATAGAAAGCAAAACAAAAATAAAAATACCAAAATTAGAGTTTTAATAGCTACCACTCCTCTAGATTAAATATAGAATCAGGAATTTCTAAACCTGAAGAAATAATTCTATCATAAAATTTAGGTCGGATTCCTGTTGAAATCATATTACCAATAACTTTTCCGTTTTGATCTTTTCCTTGCTGTTTAAAAGTAAAAATATCTTGTAGTACAACAATATCACCTTCAAGGCCTTGTACTTCTGTTATGCTTACAATTCTTCTTGTTCCATCGCTAAGTCTTGATTGTTGAATTATTAAATCAATAGCACCAGCTATTTGCTGACGTATAGCTCTAACAGGAAGATCCATACCAGCCATTAATACCATAGTTTCAAGACGAGCAATCATATCTCTAGGACTATTTGAGTGACCTGTTGCAAGGGAACCATCATGACCAGTATTCATAGCTTGAAGCATATCTAGGGCTTCGCCACCACGGACTTCACCTATAACAATTCGCTCTGGCCTCATTCTTAAGGAGTTTTTAACTAAATCTCTTATAGTTATAGCACCTTTACCTTCTATGTTAGCAGGTCTTGATTCTAATGAAATAACATGATCTTGAGTAAGCTGTAGTTCTGCGGCATCTTCTATAGTAACTATTCTTTCATCATTTGGAATGAAGGAAGAAAGAACATTTAGAGTTGTTGTTTTACCAGAGCCTGTCCCTCCACTAATAAAAATATTTAATTTTGCTTTAACACATGCATCAATGAAGATAGCCATATCTTTAGTTAATGTTCCAAAATTTATTAGATTTTCAATTGTAAAAGGGTCTTTAGAAAATTTTCGGATGGTTATAGTAGGGCCATTGAGTGCAAGGGGAGGGATTATGGCATTAACTCTAGAGCCATCAGGGAGTCTTGCATCAACCATAGGACTACTTTCATCTATTCTTCTTCCTAAAGGAGAAACTATTTTTTCAATTATATGCATAACATGCTGGTTATCTTTGAATTGTATATCTGTAAAAACTACTTTGCCTTTTCTTTCAACGTAGACGTTATAAGGGCCGTTTACCATAACTTCACTTACATCTTCATCATTAAGCAAAGGAGTTATTGGTCCATATCCGGTTAAATCATTAATTATTTCTTCTACAATGCCTTTTCTGTCAACACCACTGAAGTATTCTCCATCTTTTTTTATAAGTTCAAGAGATATTAAGTCTATTTTAGGAGCTATTTTTTCTACATCTTCATCTTTGAATTGAGTCATTATAGTTTTTTGAATTCTGTTTTTAAGTTCTTGGTCTTTAGGTGTTTTATTTCTTGTTGTTGTATTATAAACAATTTTTTGTAAGGGGTTATTTTTAGTTTCATATTTATTGGTAACATTATGTTTTTGTTCTTTTTTATTTAATGTTATTTTATCTCCTGTTAAGGTATTCGTTGTATTATCACTACTAGTATTTTTCTTTGTGTTGATTCTTTCGATGAGGCCCATATTTTACCTCCTAGTTCCTTTATCTTTTTTAGGGAAGAGAGAAAAACTTTTCTTTTTTCTTCTAGTACGTTTATTTGATTTTTTATATTCTAGGATTTCATTTGCTAAATCGTTAATTTCTTTTGTGATTTTTTCTTTAGGTTTATTAAGTATAAAAGGAATACCTATGTTCAAAGATTTAGATACAACTTTGAAATTGTTTGATATATATATTAAATTATTTAATGATAGTATATCTTTTACATCTCTAAATTTAATAACACTTTCCATATCGCCTCTATTGACAATAACTTTAATTTTATCGTCTAAATCTAAGGTTTTAAGAGTTTTAAGCATTATTTTTGTGTTTTTTAGGGTTGTCATTTCTAAGTCTGTAATCAAAAAAACTTTATCAGCTTTTTCTATGAAGCTGATATTATGTTCTGTAAGACCAGTCCCTAAGTCTGCTACTAAGAATTTATTTTGTTCCAATATTTTGTTACATATTGAGGCAATTATTTCTGGTGTGATTAATTCTGCATATTCAGGTTTTAAAGGTGCAGATAGAATTTTTAGTCCACTTTCGTGTTTTTGAAGATAATTTGAAAGCATATTATTATCTAGTGAATCTATATCTTGAAGCATATCACTTATTGTGAGTTTAGGCTGTATATTTAGTGCCACATTTACATCGCCAAACTGAAAGTCGGCATCTAGTATACAGGTTGAATAACCCTTTTGGGCAATGGTCACAGCTGTATTAACGGAAATAACTGTTTTTCCTACTCCACCTTTGGCGGCTACAAAAACAATTAGTTCACCTTTTGATATATTATCTGAACCATATTTATTGGTATTTATATTCATAGGCTTCACCATCTTTGATTTGAATGTTTATTTATTGGGGAATATTTTACTTTTTAATGAAAGTGTTAGATTTCCTTTTTCATTTGCTCCTACAAGAGTTACCACATCTTCAGAAGTTAATTCTAATGTGACAGATACATATTCAACTTCATTATTAGTATTTACCGTAGAAGATTCATTATTACTATTTAAGATAATATCACTAGTATCTTTCTTAGAAAGTCGTTTACCTACAGCTAAAATTCTAACATTTTGCAGTAAGGTTGTAGTTATTACTGTTTCTTTGGAAGTAATAGTGTCTTCAACTATTTCGCTGAAAATGACATCAACATAATCTTCAGGTTCAATTAAATTTGAAACAGACTCAACAAAATTAAATTCTAAAGATAAGGCTCTATAGCCATCTTTTATTTTATTTGTAACAAAATCATCCACAGTCAATTGATTAATAAAACGATCAGAAAACAGGATTTCACCTTGTTTTATATCTATAGCAGCATAGGTGCCTAGTATATCTTCAGCATTTCTTATGGCTTCTGGATGTACTGATTCTGAGTTAAGTTCTTTTGTTTCTAGCATTTCTGATGTGATTTTTTGATTTTGATTAATATTAATGTTTGGAACAATGATTTGTACAGTGTTTTCTTCTTTAGTGTATTTTGCATCAAGGGTTTTTAAATATCTACTGAAAAGAAAAGTAGTTGTTAATGCCATAAGTAATGCCAATATAAGAATATGTCTTAATTTCATAGTTTCACCTACTCTGTTAATTTTACGGTATATGCACCGGTGGTTTGTAATGTTTTATCTCCATATCCAGTTCCTACTCTTTTAATAAAATAACCTACTATTGACGAATCATGTGTATCAACGGGTTCTTTTAAATAGAAATAAGCAAAACCAGTTATTTTAACTTGGTCTAGTTGACTTCCACTAAATTTATAGGGTTCATAAACTAAAACTAATATAATTCTTGAACAATCTCTTTCGGTGTAATCATCAATTGGATGATTACAGGAGTTTAATCTAAAATCAATAGCATTGATTGTTTTGCCTTCAATGTTTCCGGTTTCAGTATTTATAATATCTCCTATAGTTAGTTCACCGTCATAACCATACATAAGATCCTGTTCATATAATTTTGCACCAGGTCCTGAAAGAGCTAAAATACCAAAGTTTCCATACTCGGAATCACCAGAATCTACTTTTAGAGTATATTCTTTGAAATACTCTAGAGGAATATTTTTATTTATACCTAGGGGTACGGCGCCACGACCTGAACTCATAGGAGCTAATTCGGCAGAGGAAGTAACTTGAACTTTTTGGCTATCCATATTAAAAAGTTTTAGAAAATACATAGGAACTTCTTTTTCTAGTGTTAATGAAAGTTTATAATTTGTAGTTGTATCTATTGATAAATTTTTAATACTATTTTCTTCACCATGAGCTAATAGTATTTGGTTTACAACATAATTAACGGAAGAATTGCTATTTGGTAGTTCTTGAGCACCTGATAAAACTGCTGCCTGGGCTGTTTTTCTTAAATGGCTTTTAGTATTGTATAAAATACCAACGTCAATTACAGAACCAGCTATGCCCATAAGTATTACTAAGAAAAGTGAAAAAATGACTACCACGCTTCCGGATTCTTCTTCTACAAGGTTTCTTTTTTTAAATAGCATAATATCTCACCTGCTTTTATTTAACGGTTAACGGGGAACAGTGCATAGTTCACAGTTCACAGTTCACAGTTTAAGGATGATTTTGCAACGCAAAATCTATAATTTAATTAATTAATTGATTAAAAGATTTTCGACCAAAGGGAGAAAATCATCCATAATTGTGCATTGTGCATTGTGCATTGTGCATTGTGCATTTATATTTATATTTACATTCATTCCACTCTCATAGTGGATTGAGTACTGACTTCAAAGGGAGATGGAATAAAGTTACTAATAATTGGGGTTATATAGTTAACTTCATAGGTTATTTTCAAAGTAACATAATCTCCAGGGTTTCTTGTCAAATCATTTGGTGATATATTTACAACGATTGTATCTTTATCAGGAAGATCAACATTAGTATTTATATAATTATCTATTTCATTATCACTAGAACCTAGAGAACTCATTCTTACAGCTTCTTGTGTTACTAAATTTAAATGCATAGATGCATAAAGAATTCTTCCAAAATCAATAATTGCACATAATAGAAGTAAAAGAATAGGGAGTACTATTGCAATCTCTACCATTGATTGGCCTTTTTTTACTTTCATATTATCCATGCTCCTTTAAAGAATAAACAAATTAGAGCTCCACCAACAATAGCAATACCATAAGGATACTTTTGTGTTAAGGATGAAGAAGGTTGATCGATTTTATATTTAATTCCATTAAATAAAGAAAATATCCAAGTTACAATTGTTTTAAAGAAGTTCTTTAGTTCTTTTTTATATACAATAATCACAAGGGCAATTATACCGCCGATTAGTGCCATATATAAGGCTGTATTTAGAACAAATACACTTCCTTTTATAGCACCGATTAGCGCTAATAATTTTACATCGCCTGCCCCTATGCCACCTAAGAAATATGGTGTTAAGAGTATACTTAAACCCACTATAAAACCTAATATGGATGATTTAAATCCACTGAAACCGTTTGAGGTTATATGAATTACTATTACAGCCAAAAGAGTGGGATAGATTATTTTATTATAAATTTTTTGATATTTTAAATCTGTAATGAGACATACAATTAAAACTGAAATTAATATTATATCTAAAATCATTTTCTTCACCTCTTTTACACAAAAGGCCGTCCATTTAGTGGAAGGCCTTTTGTGTGGGTAGCTTAATGTTTGTTTTTGAATCAATAGTGGTATTGATTGGTTATTATTAGATAACTATGGTTGGTTAAATGGGTTTTGTGGTATTAATTTATTAGTGGTTTAAAATCATTGTTCTTTTTAAGGTGCTGGTGCTGCAGGTGTTTCGCTACTTAAATTGTCAATAATACTTTGTATTAATGCACTAATTTGAGTTCTTAAAAGTACAAGAACAGCTATTATTCCGATTGCTACTATTCCTAAAACTAGTCCGTACTCTGTCATACCTTGACCATGTTCGTCTACAAATAAATTTTTCATTTTCATTAACATAGGTAGACCTCCTTTTTAAATAAGTTCTAATACTTGTCCTATTCTTAACTGACTTTTTTCAATCATTCCATTAGATAGTTCTATTACAGCCACTGCATTTTGGTGGGGTTTTCCTAGTTTGTAGGGTTTCATATTTTTATCAATAGAGATGATCTGATTATTAATATCAAGATATAAAACGTCAATAGCGTAGTTCATAAAATATGTATGCACTCCATTACATGGATGAATATACATTGCAGTCTGAGGTGATAGTTCTTTTGTAAACATTAAGCCTTTTAATCTTTTAAAAAAAGTATTAGCCTCAACTACATTAGAAACTACTATAGTACCATTAGTCTTATTTTTCAAAGAAAGCAAAATATTACCTCCTGATGATAAAAAACTACTCATACTTAAAGGTATGAGTAGTTTATCAAACCTTCGGCAACTGGCTGACATAATGTTTTAAACATGTTAGTCCCTTTAGTTTTGCGTCATTAGTTTTCACTAATTTTGCTATTATCGAGTTTTATATCTGTTATTATAGTAATAGTGTACAATAAAAAACAGTAAAAAACAAGCTATTTATAAAAAATTTAATAAAAAAAAGTAATACAATTCAAAAACTAAAAAAAATATACAAAATAAAATAATAAATGTAGGAAAATTATCGAATATAAGGTGACAATATTTATAAGATATAAAAATAATACATTGAAATAGTTGTAAATAATTAGAAAAATATTTGACATTTTAGAGATAATAGGTTAAAATAAACGCGTGTTTATAAATTCTATTTGTTGTTTAATATAACATAAAAACTAGTATCAGATTGCAAGCTGGAAGAAGGTGTAGATATGAAAAGTATCGATATAGCAAGGCTAGCGGGGGTATCACGTAGTACTGTATCTAGGGTTATTAATAACTATCCTAACGTTCCTGAAAAAACCAGACAAAAGGTTATGAAAGTTATCAATGAATATAATTATATGCCTAACTCATATGCAAGAACACTAGCAGGTAAAAACAGTAATACTATAGGATTATTTTTTATCATTCGTGATGGATTGGAAAATGGGGATAGATTATTTAAGAATGATTATTTTGCTTCATATCTTGATATTCTTGTTGATATGGCAAATGCAAAAGATTAT
The DNA here is from genome assembly GCF_054819755.1 of Clostridium sp. DL1XJH146. Classification (NCBI taxonomy): domain Bacteria; kingdom Bacillati; phylum Bacillota; class Clostridia; order Eubacteriales; family Clostridiaceae; genus Clostridium; species Clostridium sp. DL1XJH146. The sequence goes on along the minus strand of NZ_JBTVVN010000008.1, from coordinate 109,215 downwards.
TATGTGCTTGTAAGTATTGTATCTGATGAAAATAAGTATTTGAAAATAAACCAAGCTTTTTCAGAGAAAAGAATTGATGGTGGGATAATTATAGGAACTGAAAATGATACTTTATCCCGTATAAATGCACAAAACTTTAATACATCTATTATTCTATTTGATTACGATATGAATAAAGAAGAAGCTAAGAAATATGAAAATACTAATTTTACAATTATTAATTCTAATGATCAAATTGGGATAGAGAAGGCTATAGATTATTTATATAATCTTGGACACAGAGAAATCGGTTTCATTAAAGGTAGAGAAACTTCTAGGTCTGGAAATGGCAGATTTATTTCATTTAAAGAAGCGATGAAAAGAAAAAATCTAAATATTAATGAAGAATATCTTTTAGAGGGTGATTTTTCAACTGATACAGCTTATTTAGAAGTTAAAAGAGTTATTAATAATAATAAACTAGCTTCTGCGTATATAAGTGCAAATGATTACATGGCTTTAGGCGCTATTAGAGCTTTTAAAGAAGAAGGTTATAGTGTACCAGGTGATATATCAATTGTAGGATTTGATAATACCAATAGGGCACAAGAATTTGACCTTAAATTAACAACTATTGGACCAAATTTTTATGAAATGGCTAAAAAAGCAATTAATGTACTTGATGATCAAATTAAGGACCAAGAAAAAAAATATAATCTGCAGGTTTATGAGTATGCTGTAGAGTTTTTTGAAAGAGATACATGTAAGAAAGTGTAATAGATATTTTTTTCATAGTAAAATAAACGCGTGTTTATTTATAAATTTATAATATATTAAGGAGGTTTATAACAATGAAATATGGATTTTTTGATGATGCAAATAAGGAATATGTAATTACGACACCAAAGACACCATATCCTTGGATTAACTATTTGGGAAGTGAAAACTTTTTTTCTTTATTTTCAAACACAGCAGGTGGTTACGCTTTTTATAAAGATGCAAGGTTAAGAAGGATTACTAGATATAGGTACAACAATGTACCAGTTGATAATGAAGGTAGGTATTTTTATATAAAAGACAAGGATACAGTATGGTCACCTGCATATAAGCCAGTTAAAACAGAGTTAGATTTTTATGAATGTAGACATGGTCTTGGTTATTCAAAGATAACTGGAGAAAAAAATAGAGTGAAAGTAGAGCAAACTTCTTTTGTGCCATTAAGACATAATTGTGAAGTTCATCAAATCGAAGTTACAAATAATTCAGAAGAAGTAAAAAACATTAGTTTATTTTCATATATTGAATTTTGCTTATGGGATGCTAATGATGATATGACTAATTTCCAAAGAAATTTAAGTATTGGAGAAGTAGAAATAGATGGGTCTGCGATTTATCATAAAACTGAATATAGAGAAAGAAGAAATCATTATGCTTTTTATTCAGTAAATGCTGACATTGATGGATTTGATACTGATAGAGAAAGTTTCGTAGGTCTATATAATGGATTAGATAATCCTGATGTAGTACTGCAAGGGAAGTCTAAAAATAGCATAGCAAGTGGTTGGTCTCCAATAGCATCTCAAATGATTGATATAGAGTTAAAACCTAATGAAAGCAAGAAATTAATATTTGTGCTTGGATATATTGAAAATGATAAAGATAATAAGTGGGAAAGCAAAAATATAATTAATAAAGATAAAGCAAAAGAAATGATGGATAATTTTAGTACTAGTGATAAAGTAGATGAAGCTCTAAAAGAGTTGAAAAACAACTGGGAAAACTTGTTGTCAGCATATACTGTAAATACTTCTGAAGAGGAAGTAAATAGAATGGTTAATATATGGAATACTTATCAATGTATGGTTACTTTTAATCTATCAAGAAGTGCATCTTTCTTCGAATCTGGTATAGGAAGAGGAATGGGGTTTAGAGATTCTAATCAAGATATTTTAGGTTTTGTTCATCAAATACCTGAAAGAGCGAAAGAAAGATTACTTGATTTAGCAGCAACACAGAAAGAAGATGGGGGAGCATATCATCAATATCAGCCATTAACTAAAAAAGGAAATCATGATTTGGGCGGTGGATTCAATGACGACCCTCTTTGGATGATTTTATCTGTAGCAACGTATATAAAAGAAACAGGAGATTTTAGTATTTTAGATGAGCAAGTTCCATTTAATAATGATGAGAATTTAAGCGAATCTATGATGGAACATTTAAAAAGATCTTTTTATCATGTTATTAATAATGTTGGGCCGCACGGGCTTCCACTTATAGGAAGAGCTGATTGGAATGATTGTCTCAATTTGAATTGTTTTTCAGATTCTCCAGGAGAGTCTTTCCAGACTGCACAGAATAATGCGGATGGCAGTGTAGCGGAATCTATATTTATTGCAGGAATGTTTGCTTTTATTGGACCAGAGTTTGCTGAGTTATGCAAGAGAAAGGGTCTTAATGATGAAGCATTAAAAGCTGAAAATGAAATTGAAAAAATGAAAGAAAAAGTTATTAAATATGGTTATGACGGTGAATGGTTCTTAAGAGCTTATGATGCCTTTGGGGATAAAGTAGGAAGTAATCAATGCGAAGAAGGAAAGATATTTATTGAACCTCAAGGTATGTGCGTAATGGGTGAAATTGGAGTTAAAGAAGGACTTGCAGAGAAAGCTTTAGATTCTGCCAGAAAATATTTAGATACAGATTATGGAATGGTATTAAATAATCCAGCCTACACTAAATATATGATTAATTTAGGTGAAATATCAACTTATCCACCAGGATACAAAGAAAATGCTGGTATATTCTGTCATAACAATCCTTGGGTTGCATGCGGAGAAACAGTTATTGGTAGAGGTGATGAGGCCTTTAACATATATAAGAAAATTTGCCCTGCATATTTAGAAGAAATTAGTGATATTCATAGGACAGAACCTTATGTCTATTCACAAATGATAGCAGGAAAAGACGCTATAAGGCATGGTGAAGCAAAAAATTCATGGCTAACAGGTACAGCAGCGTGGAACTATGTAACAATAACACAGTGGATTCTTGGGGTTAAACCAAATTATGATGGACTAGAAATTAATCCGTGTATACCAAAAGAATGGAAAGAATATACCGTTAGTAGAAGGTTTAGAAATACAACTTATAATATTCATATTCTTAATCCAGATGCAGTATCTAAAGGTGTAAAAACATTAAAAGTTGATGGAAAAATAGTTGAAGGTAATGTTATACCTGTTATAGAAGCAGATACTTGTGAAGTAGAAGTAATATTAGGTTGTTTATAATAATGAGCAATTAACAATGTGTAATCAATGATGATTTTTCTAAGTCAAATCTTTAAACATAAAAAATAGTCAAATTATAAAGGAGAATTCAAATGAAATATGGATATTTTAATAATGAGAAAAAAGAATATGTTATAACTAATCCTAAAACTCCTGTAAAATGGACGAATTATATTGGTGGTTTGGATTTTGGTGGACTTATAGATCAAACGGGGGGAGCACTTATATGTAAGGGAGATCCTGCGCTCAATAGAATTGTAAAGTATATTCCACAGATGCCAGCATCAGAACTTAAGGGGGAAACATTATATATTCGTATTAAAAAAAATGATGAATATATAGTATTCTCGCCATTCTATGTACCGACATTAACACCTTATGATTACTATGAATGTAGAGTCGGAAATGGTTATAGTGTCATAAAATCAGAAATGATGGGAGTTAGAACTGAAGTTACAATATTTGTACCTGTAGATAGTCAAAGAGAAATAAGAGATATAAAAGTTACAAATATATCTGGTGAATCTTTAGAAATTGACATAATACCATTTGTTGAATACACTCACTTTGAGGCTATGAAGCAATTTAATAATGCTGATTGGGTTCCTCAGACTATGCAATCTAAATGTGTAACTGAAGAAGATGGCAAAAGGATTATTAAACAATTTGCATTTATGAGGAAAGATACGGATATAAATTATTTTACATCAAATTACACAATAGATTCATTCGAAACAGATAGGAAGATTTTTTTAGGTGATAATGGATACGGAACATTCATGAAACCATTGAGCTTATTTGAAGAAAAATTGAGTAATTATGAAGCTTTAAGAGAAGATAACATTGTAGCTGCTTTGCATAATATGGGAACTATTGGACCAGGGGAAACAAAGAGGATAATAACACAATTAGGGCAGTATACTGATTTTGACTATGAAATGACAGAGATAGAAAAATATAGAGATGAGAAAAATGTTGATGAAGCCTTTATTAAATTAAATGCTCATTGGGATAAATATCTATCAAAATATCATGTTGAAACTCCGGATGAAGATTTTAATACATTAGTAAATATACACAATCCAAAACAATGTATGACTACTAAAAACTGGTCAAGATTTTTATCGTTATACCAATTAGGACTTGGGGTAAGAGGTATAGGATTTAGAGATACATCTCAAGATTTGATAGGTATTATGGGATTATGTGCTGATGAATCAGTTGAGATGATTGGGAAACTATTATCTATACAAAGAAGAAATGGCTGTGCCATGCATCAATTTTATCCATTAACAATGGAAGCAACTACAGGTGAAGCAACTTCTATGGAAGACAGAGAAGATTTTTATGGTGATGATCATCTGTGGATTATACAAACAGTTTGTGAGTATCTTAAAGAGTCGGCCGATTACGATTTGTTGAATAGAATGATACCTTTTTACGAAAAAGATTCTAGTGGTAAGCCTTTAGAAGAAGCTTCTATATTAGAGCATTTAACAAGAGCTATTGAATTTACACATGTGAATAAAGGTAGACATGGTATACCTTTATTAGGTTTTGCTGATTGGAATGATTGCGTTAATTTACCTAAAGGGGCAGAATCTATATTTAATGCAAACTTATATGGTAAAGCTTTATTAGAAATGATGGACTTAATGAAATATTTAGGTGACGAGGATATGGTTAATAAATATAAGGCTTATTATGATGAGATAAAGTTGACGGTAAATGATAATTGTTGGGATGGTGAGTGGTATTTAAGATATTTTGACCATGAAGGAAATCCTATGGGTTCTAAGGTAAACAAAAGTGGTATGATTTATACTAATGCTCAATCTTGGACTGTTATGTCAGGATTTGCAGAAGGAGACAGAGCTAATCAATCTCTCGAATCTTTAAATAAGTACTTGAATACTAAGAATGGTATTAAGTTAAGTTATCCTGGATATAATGGGTATGATCCTATATTAGGAGGGGTATCAACTTATCCACCTGGTGCAAAAGAGAATGGAGGAATTTTCTTACATTCTAATCCGTGGGTAATTATTGCGGAAACATTAGTAGGCAATGGGGATAGAGCTTTTGAGTATTATCAACAAATAAATCCGATTTTGAAAAATGATAAAATTGATGAATTTGAAGTAGAACCTTATGTATTCCCTCAAAACATTTTAGGAGATGAACATCCACAGTTTGGGTTAGGTCGTAATAGTTGGCTTTCAGGAACAGCTTCATGGGTTTACCAAGCTGCAACGAAATATATTTTAGGAATTAGAGCACATTATGATGGGTTAATAATAGACCCATGTATTCCAAAGGCTTGGGATAAAGTTAATATAACTAAAGAGTTTAAAGGTGCAATTTATAATATTACAATAGAAAACCCTAATCATATATCTAAAGGAGTTAAGCGTATTGTTGTTGATGGAGAAGAACTGCATACAAACAAGGCTCCGATTTTTGAAGATGAAGGAGTTCACAATATAGTAGCTTATATAGGCTAAAATAAAAGTAAATAAAATTATAAAGAAAAAGAATCAGATGTAATTAATCTGGTTCTTTTTCTTTATAATAGTTACTTATGAGTTTACAGCTTAAAGTATAATATAGAATAGCTAAGATATAATAAAGTTGATGGATTAAAACATATTTTTTAACTCGCGCTGATAATTATAAAGCGTAGCTTGGGATATAGAAAGAAGTTCGCATACCTTTGGAATTGCATCTTTTACATCAAATACACCTTTATCATCTAGTCTTTTAATAATGCTTAATTTATTTTGTTTTGAATCTAGAGAGAAAGGTTTAGATTTAGATATTTCTTCTATAATAATTTTAGTAGTAATTTGTTGTATAGTTTGATTTTTTTGGTTATCGCCTATGGATTCTAGAGGAACTGTTTTTGTTAGTAAACCTAATAAATTCTGCAATCCTTGTAAAGTAGAAATATCTTGATTAATACACAATGCATAGATAGGATTGCCGTAGTTATCTTTTATGAAGATTGTTGATGATTTAAGGGGTCTACCATCTTTAGAAGTACTTGAATATCCAATTAAACTGTTTAATTCATTAGTATGTCTTGAAAGCATAGAAAGAGTGCTTTTATCTTCTATATCGCCAATAGTTCTACCACTTAAATGGCCATTGCTTATAAAAATAATCTCACCGCTCTTTAGATCATGAATAAGTACTTCTGTTTCAGAACCTAAAAGTGTAGTGATGACTTGTGAAATGTTTTTTAAAATACTAATAATATCAATATTACTTTCCATAATTATGATTTCTCCTTTTAACTCAACTATGAAATTATGTACTAATCTAATAATGCGATATTTGTTTATTTTCATAATATTATAACTTAAAATATTTTATACATCAATAAATAATAGTATCTTGAATTATATAAGGTTTATAGATTTTTGTCTTGATTAATATAACCACAAATATTTTTAATACAAATCATTATGCATTCATATGGTACTTTTGTGAGTTTTGTTTTTAAAAGAGAGGATTTGACAATGCAATATTATATAGAGTTATATTTCCTTTGTGTCTATAAAAAACTTGACATATTTCTATAATAACTATAAAATATTTATAAATATTATAAAAATTTTATAAATACTATGAAATATAATTCATGTGGAATACTAAGTGGTATAAAAAAACTTATGGAGGAATTTTAATGAAAATTGCAATAATTGGTGCTGGAGTAATGGGGAGTTTAGTTGGATCAATGCTTAAAAAATCTGGGACGGATGTATGGCTTGTAGATACAGATAAGCAAAAAGTAAAAGCTATACAACAAGATGGATTAAAAATAACACTAAATGATAAGGTTGAGGATATAAAAATTACTGCAGTAAATTCAGCTACAGAAATAAATGAAAAGATGGATGTTATTATATTTCTTGTTAAGGGAGTATACACTGATGTTGCAGCTAAGGGAGCTAAATGTTTAGCGGATGAAAAAACATATGTTATGACATTACAAAATGGTATAGGAAATGTTGATGTACTAGCTAAGTATTATAATAAAGACAAGATATTATACGGCATTTTAGAGTTTGCAGGTAAATTAATTGAACCAGGACATATTAAGAGTTTTGTAGGTGAAAATTCAAAAATTTGTTTTGGGTCTACAACAAAAACAATAACTGAAGAAATGGTGAATTTAAAAGATTTAATAGAAAAAAGTGGACTTAAAGTTATTATTAGTGAGGATATTGATGGGGAAGTGTGGTTAAAATTGAAAAATAATTCTGTTAATGTACTTTTCGGATTATTAAGACTTCCTATTGGTAAGGGCTTATCAATTGATGGAACTGGTGAACTAGTTCATATGGTAAGGAATGAAGTTATGGAAGTAGCAAAGGCTAATGGAATAAAATTTTCAGATGATTTCGTAAATGATAAGAAGCAAGTGTCGGCAATTAGCCCGGAATTATACGAGCATATACCTTCAACAGCTCAAGATATGAAGGATGGAAGAATTACTGAAGTTGCATATATAAATGGATTTATATACAAAGAAGGACTTAGACTAGGTGTGCCAACACCTTATAATGAGCTAATATATAAGATGGTAAAGGTTATAGAAAAAAGTTATAAATTGCAGTATTAATTACAATATCTATCATAAATATGATATTATTAAGGTGTCTATTATTTATGAAAGTGGGTAATTTTATGGTTACAATATATGATATTGCAAAAAAAACAGGATATGCACCTGCAACAGTGTCCAAGGCACTTAATGATAAGCCGGATATTAGTGCTAAAACAAAAGAAAAAATTCATCGAGTTGCAAAAGAAATGGGGTATTCCCCTAATTCTCAAGCTATTGCATTATCAACTAATAAAACTTGGAATGTAGGGGTTTTATTTGAAGATGGTCAACATAGTGGGTTTACTCACTATCTGTTTTCAAGAGTTTTAGAAAGCATTAAACAGGAAGCAGAGTTCAATGGCTATGATATTACATTTATGTCAAAAAGCATTGCAGGTAAAGATACTACTTACCTTGAACATGCTCGTTACAGAAGATGCGATGGTATTATTATTGCATGTATAGATTTTAAGGCAAAAGAGATAAAAGAACTTGTTGAAAGTGAAATACCCGTTGTAGCTATTGATCATATTTTTGATACAGCAAGCACTGTTAAATCAGATAATGTTGATGGCATGCGTAAAATTGTATATTATTTAAAAGCTCAAGGACATAAAAATATTACATATATTCACGGTGAGACTAGTTATGTAACAGAACAAAGAATAGAAAGTTTTATAAAAGCTAATGAGGATTTCTTAGATTATGGTAAATTTAGTCTTATAGAAGGGGTATATTATTCTAAAAGTGATGCGTATAATAAAACAAATCTTCTTTTTCAGAAGGCGAAAGAAATACCAAGTGCAATTGTGTATCCGGATGATTATTCTGCGTTAGGCGGAATTGAATGTATTTTAGAACATGGATATAATATTCCAGAGGATATTGCAGTTGTCGGTTTTGATGGTATAGAATTGGGAGAAATAATAACTCCATCTTTAACTACAATAAAACAAGATACAAATAAAATGGGCAAAATAGCAGTACAACAATTGGTACGGCAAATTGAAAAACCTGAGGAGGAGAATGTTGTTATACAAGTACCGGTTAAATTGATAGAACGTGATTCTTCTAGATAAAGATTCCAATTAATACAAAATAAAAACCAATTAATACAAAAAAAACGCTTGCTTTATGCGTTTTTTTATTATATAATGTACTTAATCGGTTGAGAAAACGCTTTCAGGACTAAGACATTGGAATGGTGAACTTTATTATAGAGAATAAAGATATATTGATGTTTTAGTCTATTGTTTTTAAAGATAACTAAACCGGTTAAGTAATGATAACTATTACATTATGAGTTTTTTGGTATTTAAGAAACCGGTTAAGAAATATTTAGATTATGATTGAAAAATATAATAGAACAATTATGTCAGTTGTTCTAATATATTTTCATATATTAAAAAAATTATTCAAAAAGGGGTTGTAAAGATGAAAAAAATTATTGCATTGTTAATGACATTAATGATGGTGATGTCACTTGTAGCTTGTGGGGGTAACAATAATGCACCTGCAAATGATTCAAATGAAAGTAATAACGCAAATGCTAATGCAGACGCTAATGCCGAAGCAAATGCAGCAAACGAAGGAGAAAGCTCTACACTTGGAAATGCAGATGCTGACAAAACATTAGTTGTTTGGACATTTACTGATGAAATAAAAGGAATGATTGAGGATTATTATATAAAAGATAATCCGGATATTGATTATAATATTGAAGTTGTAGTAGTTCCAACAGAGAACTATCAAACAAAACTTGATCCTGTCTTAGCATCAGGTAAAAATGCACCAGATGTATTTGCAATGGAAGCAGCATTCGTTAAAAAGTATGTTGAATCTCCTTTCACAATGGATATATCAGAAGTAGGTCTTGAAGATAAAGCGGGAGATACTCTTCCTTATGTATTAGATGTAGCAAAAGATCAAGATGGAGTACTTAAAGGTCTTTCATGGCAAGGAACACCAGGTGCATTCTTCTATCGTCGTTCAATAGCAGAAGAATACTTAGGAGTGTCTGAACCGGATGAAGTACAACCACTTATAAGTGATTTTGACAAATTTATTGATACAGCACGTCTAATAGATGAAAAATCTAATGGCGAAGTACACATGATTTCAGGTGTTGGTGATTTAGTTCAAGTATTCTATGCAGATCGTGAACATGCTTGGATTGAAGATGACACACTTGTAATTGATGATACAATTACTGATTTATTTGAAACAGCAAAAATATTAAAAGATGAAGGATTAACTGCAGATGCTGAGCAGTGGGGTGAAGCTTGGTTTGCTAGCATGAGTGGAAATGATGTATTTGGATACTTATTACCTACATGGGGCTTACACTACGTACTTAAAACAAATGCAGAAAATGCAACAGACGGGACTACAACATCAGGCGATTGGGGAATGGTTCAAGGACCATCACCATATTTCTGGGGTGGTACTTGGGTTGGACTTCGTGAAGGAACTGAAATGGCAGACGCAGGAGCAGATCTTATTGAATATTTAACACTTAATGATGAATTCTTAACTACATGGGCTAAAGATACAGGAGATTTCTTATCAGACCAAGTTGTAGTTGATAGTATAAAAGATGATTTCTCAGAAGAGTTCTTAGGTGGTCAAAACCATTATGCTGCTTTTGCTGAAATGGCACCAAATATTAATGCATCAAATCTTCAAGGTAGTGACTATGATATCCAATCATTATTAGCAGAAGAATTAGAGGCTTATTCAAATGGTGAAAAAGATTTAGATACAGCTATGGAAGATTTTAAAATGGGCGTACAAAATGCATTCCCTAATATTGCAATAGATTAGTATGAAATATATAAGAAAGTATAGTAAATAATTTAAAATATTATTTATGAGAACATTTAAAAGGAAGTAGAGCTTTTCTGTAAAATTAGGAAAAGTTCTTCTTCCTAGTTAAAAGGAGGTTTTAGAATGACGGGAGAAATACTTTCAAATAAAAATGAAGCAAAGAAAAAAAAGAAACAAGTAGTTTCATATTCTAAATACGGTTATTTTTTTGTGGCTCCATTTGTTATAGCATTTTTGATTTTTCAATTATATCCTATTTTATACACTATTAATTTGAGTTTTACAGATTTAGCAGGTTGGGCAACTGAATATAAATATGTTGGATTTAAGAATTATACGGCTTTATTTGGTAATAAATTATTTCGACAAGCATTTGCAAATACATGGATAATTTGGATGATGAACTTTATTCCACAGCTAGTACTTTCGTTACTTTTAGCAAGTTGGTTTACAGATCTTAAATTAAAAATAAGAGCAACTGGATTTTTCAAGGTTACTTTATACTTACCCAATATTATTACTGCTGCATCAGTATCAGTTCTTTTCTATGCAATATTTGGGTATCCGTCTGGACCATTAAATCAAATCATGCAAAATCTTGGATTGATTAGCGAACCAATAAATTTCTTTAGAAGTAAAGGTATTACAAGAGGTACAGTTGCATTTATACAATTTTGGATGTGGTATGGATATACAATGATTATTTTGATGGCAGCAATTATAGGTATTTCTCCATCACTTTATGAATCTGCAATGGTTGATGGAGCAACTTCAAAACAAATGTTTTGGAAAATAACTATGCCGCTTATTAAACCTATTTTATTATTTACACTTATCACATCACTAATTGGTGGTATGCAAATGTTTGATATTCCGTTCCTTTTAACAGGCGGTGCTCCAAGCAATTCAGTTCAAACTATGACTATGTATATTTATAAGCAAGCATTTACTGGCGGACGCAACTATTATATAGCTGCAGCAGCATCTATGTTGCTATTTATTCTCATTGCAATTATTAGCGTAATTATTTTTAAACTTTTCAGACAAGATGATAGGAGGAGTGCTTAAATGGAAACAACAGGTCAAAAAATAAAGAAGTTTTTTATTTATTTACTACTTATCATTCTAGTTTGCTTGAGCATTATGCCGTTTTGGTTAATGTTTGTTAATGCTACACGTTCAACTGAACAAATACAACAGGGAATTTCACTTTTCCCAAGTAGATTTTTGAAGTATAACTGGGATGTTTTAACAGGAAGAGGGTTTAGTATTTGGAATGGTATGAGAAATAGTACTATAATTGCTTTTTCATCAACATTTCTAGGGATATATTTTTCGTCTATGGCTGCTTACGGTCTTGTAGCTTATGAATTTAAAGGACGTAAAGCTTTATTTACTGTTATATTAGTTGTAATGATGATACCTGCACAACTTAGTATGGTTGGTTTTTACAGATTTATGTTGAATATAAACTTAGTGGATTCTTTCGCTCCATTGATTTTAGGAGCAATAGCTTCTCCGGCTACTATATTCTTCTTAAGACAATATTTACTAGGCTCATTCCAAAAAGAATTAGTGGATGCGGCACGTATTGATGGAGCAGGGGAACTTAAAATATATCACAAAATTATGTTGCCAATTATGAAACCAGCGTTAGCAACTATGGGTATATTTGGAATAGTAGGTTCGTGGAATAACTATTTGATGCCATTAACGCTTTTAACAAGTGAAAGTAAATATACACTTCCAATGCTTGTTCAGTTATTAAAAGCGGATATTTATAGTACAGAATACGGTGGTATTTATTTAGGATTATCATTATCAGTATTCCCACTTTTAATTACGTACTTGTTCTTATCTAAATACATTATAAGAGGTATTACATTAGGCGGGGTTAAAGAATAGGAGGAAGGAAAATGTTTTCTAGAGATTTTATTTTTGGTGTTGCTACATCATCATACCAAATCGAAGGTACAAAAACTAAAGATGGTTATATAGAAAGCATTTGGGACGATTTTGCTAAGAAACCAGGGAAAATTTTGGATAAAAGCGATGGTAAAATAGCTTGTCAGCACGTTAAATACTATAAAGAAGATGTCGCGCTTATGAAAAGATTAGGCGTTGATTCATATAGATTTTCTATATCATGGGCAAGGATTATGCCAAAAGAAGGAGAAATATCACAAGAAGGAATCCAATTTTATAAGAACTTACTTCTTGAATTGAAAGAAAGTGGTATCAAAGCATCTGTAACAATGTATCATTGGGATTTACCACTTTGGATTTATGAAAAAAATGGTGGATGGATTAGTCGTGATACGGCATATTTATTCCTTGATTATGTTAAGGTCATTGTAGGTAAATTAGATGAATATGTTGACCAATGGATAACTTTAAATGAGCCACTTTGTAGTAGTTTTTTAGGATATCTAATAGGAAATCATGCACCAGGTCATAGAGATGTTACTGAGTATATAAAGGCAGTTCATCATTTGAATTTAGCACATGGGCTTGCGGTAGATTATTATAAAAACAGGTACAATAAACCAATTGGTATTGTACTTGTTTTAACACAAGTGTATGCTGCTGATAATTCATATAATAATAAATTAGCGGCTAAAGTTTCAGATGCAGTAGGCAATCGTGCTTTTTTAGATCCTATATTTAAAGGTAAATATCCAGATGATTTAATGATGCTTTTGTCAATTAAAGTTTCGGATTTTAGTTTTATTGAAGAAGGTGACCTTGAAATTATCTCTAGTAAAATTGATTTTCTAGGGGCTAATTTCTATACACATACCTTAGTAGAATATGATCCTACTAACTTGCTAATATCAAGAGGTGTTCATACAGAACATAAAAAAACAGGAATGGATTGGGATATTACGCCTTATGCTTTATATGATATGGTTAAACGAGTTAGAAATGATTATACAGACATACCAATTTATATTACTGAAAATGGTTCTGCATGGGATGACAAGCTTGATGAAGGCAAAGTACATGATGAAGACCGAATTAACTATTTAAATGATCATCTTCAAATTGTTAGTAAACTTAATGATGAAGGAATGAATGTAGTGGGGTATTTTGCATGGTCTTTAATGGATAATTATGAATGGGCTTTTGGATATGTTAAGAGGTTTGGAATTGTATATGTTGATTATGAAACACAAAAAAGGTATCCAAAGGATAGTTACTATAGATATCAAGAAATAATAAAAAGTAGAAAGCTATAGGGAGCGATGGAAATGCAGACAAGGATTGAAAATCCTATATTGAGAGGGTTTAACCCTGACCCAGCTATTTGTTATGCCAAGGGTACATATTATATAGCAACAAGTACTTTTGAGTGGTTTCCTGGTGTGCAAATTCATGCTTCGAAAGACCTTGTTAATTGGGAGGTAGTGGCTCGCCCACTTAATAGAATTAGTCTTTTGGATATGAGAGGAAATCCATCATCGGGTGGTATTTGGGCACCCTGCTTAACTTATAAAAAAGGAAAATTTCACCTTATATATACTGATGTTAAAATTTGGGATAATGATGCACCTTTTAAAGATGCCCATAATTATTTAACAACTTGTAATAAAATCGATGGAGAGTGGAGTGAACCACTCTACATGAATAGTAGTGGTTTTGATGCATCCCTTTTCCATGATGATGATGGTAGAGTTTGGTATTTGAATATGGAGTGGGATTATCGAAAAGATAATCTTGATCGTTTTGCGGGTATTGTTATACAGGAATTTGATGAAAAAAAACAGTGTCTTGTAGGTGAAGTCCAAAAAATTTATAGAGGAACAAGCATTGGTTTAACTGAAGGACCGCATATATACAAGGTAGGAGAATTTTATTATTTAATGACTGCTGAAGGAGGAACATCCTACGAGCATGCAGTAACAATTGCACGTAGTAGAAACGTACTTGGTCCTTATCAAACACACCCAAGTAATCCACTAGTTACAAGTTATAACAAGGATATTAATATAAAAAAAGCAGGCCATGCAAGTATGTGCAAAAATGATAAAGAAGAATGGTTTCTTGTGCATCTTTGTGGACGTCCACTTCCGGGAACAGACCGTTGTGTGTTAGGCCGTGAAACATCAATACAAAGATTAGTTTGGCAAGATGGATGGCCATATATTGACTCTAGTAATGGACCATGTAATGACCCTCAAGATTATATTGAGGTTGAAGAGAACATCGAAAAATTAGTAAATGATGATATAAAATATACTTTTCAAAATAATGATTTCTTTAAAGATTTTCAAACACTTAGAGTACCTCTTGGTGATTTGATGACTGTAGATGAAAGAAAAGGTTATTTGAGACTTTATGGTAGAGAATCTATTATGTCACAACATCTGCAAACTCTTGTTGCAAGAAGACAAACAGATTTTATGTTTGAGGCAGAAACACGATTCCAATGTAAACCAGAAAGTTTTCATCATATGGCTGGTATCACATATAGATACGATGAAAAAAACCAATATTTCTTTAGACTAAGTTTTGATGAAGTAAAGGAAAAATACTCTCTTGGACTTTTATGTGTTGATAGGTCAAACTTTAAGTTAGAAGAAATTGAAATTGATTATTTCGCAAGTATTACTTTGAAGTTAGTAGTAAAATACGATAAAATAAAATTTTATTATGCAGTAAAAGATAAATTCGTCGAGTTCCCTGGAGAGTACGATTCATCTATTTTATCAGATGATTATGTTGAGCCTATGGGATTTACAGGAGCATTTGTAGGTATGCAAACTGTTGATATGAGGCATCATGATTTCTATGCTGATTTTGAATATTTTAACTATAAAGTTTTAAAATAGATAGTAATAGTATTGGTATATTTATATAGTCTATTAAAAGTAAATATAATTAAAAATCATTTATAAAGTAGCGAGAAATTTTGCTGCTTTTTTTATGTATAAAACTTAATTGTATATTGATTTTCAGAATTTTGGAAGTTTCTAAGATTATTTAGATATGATTAGATGGAAATATTCGTCTACATATACAGACTAAAATAAAAATTGTATAATATAACAAGGGGTGATACTTATGAGTAAAAGATGCGATTGGGCGGGCAAAAATGAGTTGATGATTAAATATCATGATACAGAATGGGGAAAAGAAGTGCACGATGACAAAATACTTTTCGAATTTTTGATTTTAGAATCAGCTCAGGCAGGACTTTCTTGGCAAACTATTTTAAATAAAAGAGAAACTTATAGAAAAGCTTATGATGGATTTGAACCTTGTGTTGTAGCTTCATATGATGAGAATAAAGTAGAAGAATTACTAAAAGATCCAGGAATAATTCGTAATCGTAGAAAAGTAGAGAGTTCTATACTAAATGCAAAGATATTTTTACAGATACAGAAAGACTATGGTAGTTTCAATGATTTTTTATGGCAATTTGTTGATGGAAAGCAAATAGTCAATGAGTGGATTACAATGGACCAGGTACCAGTTATTACAGAGTTATCAGATAGAGTAAGCAAAACACTGAAAAAAATGGGGATGAAATTTGTAGGGCCTACAATCATATACTCATATTTGCAAGCTGTAGGGGTAGTGAATGATCATTTAATTGAGTGTTTTTTCAGATAAAAAATATAAATGTGCTTAAAATAAAGTTAATATTTTAAAAAAGTATTGAGCCATATTATAATTAATAAATACTAGAAAAGGAATTGAAATATCTATGGATGTAAATCAGTATATTAAGAAATTTGATAAAAAGAAAGAATTAGTAACTTTGAACAAAGGAAAATCAGGATATATTAATCAAAGTTTAAGAAAAAAAAACGTTGACAAGTTTAGTGTTCCTAAAATCTAAAGAGAAAGAAATAAGATTTAAAACTGATGGTGAAGTAATTATTAATATTTTCAAGCTAATGGAGAGTTAATGATGACTTAATAGATTAAAATTTCAGATGAAGTAATTTTAAGGAGGAAAAAGATGACTGGATTAATAATTGTTTATACAATATGTTCTGTGATATATCTATTTACTGGAATATACATATTTATGAAAGACAATAAAACTATTAATAGATTATTCTTTATTATGTGTGGACTTCTATTTATATGGTCATTGCTAAATATTTTACAAATTTGTAATGTGAATATTAATTTATGGAGTTATAAAATAGTAGCTTTTATAAGTATATATTTATATTTTCATATAGTAGTATTTATTATTGTGCTAACTAAAAATGAGTTTTTTTTACATAAAACAATAAATAGTATAATAATATCTATTCCATTTATTATTGCGGTCTATTTATATTGTGTTTTGCCTTTTTCTAAGCATGAATTTTCTAAAGCAGTATATGGAGCATATTTTGCCATGGGCACGGGAAGAGGATTAATTTATAATAGCTATTATATGATATATTATACGTATAGCATGATATTATCAGTAGTATTACTCATGGTTTGGGGAAGTACAACAAAAAAGAAGAGAGAAAAAGTTCAAGCTAGTTTAATAATAGTAGCAGTGATTATTATAGGTATATTTGCAATTATAGCAGATAAGTATTTAATTGAAAAAGTTAATGAACTCGTTATTGATCCTTTTGTGGTAATAATAACACTAATTCCAGTAGGGGTAATTGCGTATTCAATAAATAAGTATAGATTAATGAATTTAAATCCTAAAAAAATAGCATTTGAAGCTATTAATTTTATGAATGAAGGGCTAATTGTATTAGATGAAAACAATTTAATTAAAGAGATTAATAATGGTGGCGAAAATTTATTAGGTTTTAATCTAAAAGAAATAAAAGATAAAAATATTTCTCTTTTATTATCTCCAAATTCATGTGATTTTAATGAAGTTATAGTAAGCAGTCATGAAACTGATATTGTAAAAAAAGATGGCATATATATCCCGATACTTTTATCATATATAGTTTTACTAGATAAATTTGGAGATAAATTAAGTACCGTTATTATTTTTCAGGAATTATCAAAGATAAAGAATATGAAAGAAAAATTAATAAGAATGAATAATGAGCTTGAGAATAGAGTTAAAGAGCGTACTGAAAAGTTAAGTGCTTTAAATATTGATTTGAATAAGGAAATAAATAGACGAATTAAAATAGAGTCAAATATAAAGTATTTAGCTGAACATGATGAATTAACAGGATTGGCAAACAGAAGATTATTATATAAAAGAATTCAAAAGGCAATAGATAATGCTAAAGAGGATGAATATGTTATTTTAGTATTTCTAGATATCGATTCATTTAAAAATATAAATGATAATTTCGGACATGCTAAGGGAGATGAAGTCTTAAAGGAAATCTCTAAAAGGCTACTAAATACAATATCATCAGCTAATACTGTGGCTAGGATTGGCGGAGATGAGTTTTTGATTTTGTTTAATACTACAAGGAATAGACAGTATTTTGAAGAAGCTGTAGAAAAAATTTTTAGTTGTTTTAAAGAGCCCTTTATTTTAGATAAAGAAAGATTATATGTTAGCACTAGCATTGGTATTGATATTTATCCGGATGATGGTAGAGATATTGAAACGCTTATTAAAAATGCAGATATTGCATTATATAGTGCAAAAGATAACGGTAAAAACACATATAGATGTTTTGATGAATTAATGAGGAATGATGTTATAGAACAAATCAAATTATCAAATGATTTATATCATGCTTTAGAATTAAATGAAATTGAAGTGTATTATCAACCACAGGTTAACCAATCAACTGAAAATATTATAGGAGTAGAAGCTTTAGCAAGGTGGAATCATAGAAAATATGGAATGATTAGTCCTGTTAAGTTTATTCCCATAGCAGAGAAAAATGGATTGATTAATAAAATTGGGGAGTACGTACTAAAGACAGCCTGCATGCAAAATAAAAAGTGGCAAGATTTTGGATTTAATAATATTAAAATAGCAGTTAATATTTCAGTTGTACAATTGAATGATAGCTCATTTTTGGATAGAGTTTCTCAAATTATTGACGAAACAGGAGTGAACTCTAGACATCTAGAATTAGAGGTAACAGAAGGCATTTTAATAAAAAATATTAATGATATAATTCCTGTTTTGAGTAATTTAAAAAAATTAGGGATAAAAATATCCATGGATGATTTTGGTACTGAATATTCTTCTCTTAAATACCTAAGAGATCTACCAGTAGATAAAATTAAAATTGCAAGAGAATTTGTAACACAAATAACTGTCAATAAAAGAGATGAGGAAATATTATCATCTATAGTAAAACTTATAAAAAAATTAGATTTTGAAATTATTGCCGAAGGGGTTGAAACTAAAGGGCAATTAGATTTTCTAAGAAAGCTTGGCTGTGAGGAAATACAAGGATATTATTATTATAAACCTATGCCTTTAAACAAAATTGAAAGTATACTAAAAAGTAATGTATCTTCAGTTAAGAAGGAATAATATATAGAAATAAATTTATAAAAATAAAAGGAGATTATATTATGAAAGATGTAAAATTTTGTACTTGTGGTGATTTGAAATGTCCTAATCATCCTGCTAATCATGAAGAAGGATGTACTCTTTGTATAGAAAAAAACTTAAGAAAAAAAGAGATTCCTTCATGTTTTTTTAAAATGGTAAATGAGGACATTTCAAATCAGAAGGAATTCACTTTTGAAGCTTTCGCGGAGTTTTTGTATAAACATAAAAAGTAGAGCTTTGATATAGGTGATTTATTCACTGATTTTATTATATACTTCAATTAATTCAGTTACTGCAGATTCAACATTATCTGCATTGATAGTACAAATAGGATGATCTTTTTTTGACCACTTATTGTATAGTTTATCGTAGTAGTTTTCTAAAAGAATAATGGCAGTTTCTTTGAATTCTTTAGCTTGTATATGTGAAATTATATTTTCATAATCATTAGAAGAAAGATAACGCTTAATTTTACTAGTGGCTTCAATCAAATCTGAAATGTTATTATCCACAGAAACGTAAGTGTTTTCTAATCTTTTTGCTCGAAGATCCATAGAGCAATTTATATGTACATATATGCCATTTAATAGTGATTCATAAACAGGTTTTGGGACATCTCTACGTCCAACTTTTGAACTTTCAGCTTCGATAAACATATATGTATCTTTATGCTCTAATAATTTGTGATAAAGAATACTTTCGAATTGCTTTTGTGAGGTTTGTTCTCCGAGGCCTATTGAACCATAAGTTGAGCCCCTATGATTAGCATAGCCTTCTAAATCAATAACTGGATAACCTTTGTCTTCTAAAGATTCTAAAATATCAGTTTTACCTACACCGGTACCACCTTGAAGAACAATAAATTTTAATTTGCCTTCTAGTTTATTAAATTGTCCTCTTATATAACTTCTGTAACTTTTATATCCACCTTCTAATCGAAATACTTGTAATCTCATTAAAGACATAACAGTAGTTATAGAGGTGCTTCTCATTCCACCACGCCAGCAGTAAATCACAATTTTTTTTCTTTGTTTCTGGAATTCTTTCAATTTAGAATAAAAATCAGGCAATTTTTTTGAAGCTATCTCTAATCCCAATGTCATAGCTTCATCTTTACTCACTTGCTTATATATGTATCCTATTTTACTCCGTTCTTCAGCATCAAAAATAGGGATATTAATAGCACCATAAATACAATCTTCATCATATTCTTGTTTTGTTCTAACATCAATGAATACTACATCATTTCGCTTGTAGGCTTCTTCAATTGTAATTGAGTTCATTTTTGTACCTCTCTTTCATTTATCAATTATATAGGATAAATATTGGATTAACAAGAGGATACACAGTAATAGGTATAGACTTTGATGTTTTTTAACGTGTAAGTGGATTATAATATTTTAATGTTTCGTAATTTCTAATTATAATAATTTTATTTCCATTAAGGGTTATTAATGCTTCTTCTACAAACTTATGTAGCTTTATACTAATTGTTTCTCTTGTTACACCTGGATATTTGGACATTTCTTCTCTTGTGATTGGCATATTTATTTCTAGGCCTTCTTTAATACTTGTGACATATTTATCAGCTAGGTCAAGAAGAACGTAAGGAATTCTACTTTCAGTATCATTAGTTGAAAGGCTTTGTACTAGGTTTTCTTTATTTATTTTTGACAATTTGACTTTACCTTCATTATGTCATATTGATAGCTATTGCCGTAATACTCGTTATATATGTTATAGCAGGTACATTATACGGTATTGCAGGTGTTCTAGAGGCAGCTAGAACTGGTGGAGCTACTAATAACTATGGAACAGGATATGAGCTTGATGCAATTGCAGCCTGTGTTGTAGGTGGCTGGTCAGTATCAGGTGGTGTAGGAACAGTTCCAGGTGTAGTAGTTGGGGTACTTATCTTTAGTGTAATTAACTATGGTTTAACATTTGTAGGGGTAAACCCTTACTGGCAACAAATTATCAAAGGTGCAATTATAGTAACAGCAGTTGCTTTTGATATAAGAAAATATCTTACTAAAAAATAGAATTATTAAGAAATAATAATAAAACTTTATATAATAACAAAAAAACCAGCAGTTTAAAATCTGCTGGTTTTGTCTATGCTAATGCGGAAACGACATCATCATTACTTAAAACACCACGTAATCTATTCATTTTATCAACTATAGGTACATCATAATTGTTTTCATCAAGTTTTGACCATACTTCGTGTAAGTAGGCATTCCTGTTTAGACTTTGACAATCTTTAATAATATGTTTACTAATATCATCTGTTTTACTGTTTTTTAATGTATCAAGTTCGACATAACCTAGCAACTGACTAGCATTATCTGTTACGAAACAAAAATCTCTTTCTACATCTTCTAATTTTTTAATTACACTCATTCGATTTTCAAATTCTTTAGCTAAAACTGTTGGTTTTCTCATAGCAGAACGAACACGTAGAATTCTTGATTTATCTACATCTTCAATAAAGCTTTCAACATATTCATTAGCTGGAGTTTCGAGGAAATTTTTTGGTGTTCCTATTTGTACAATTTCACCATCTTTAAGTAGAAGAATACGGTCACCTAATTTAAAGGCTTCATTCATATCATGAGTAATAAATACAATAGTCTTGTCCATATAATCTTCAATGCTTAAAAATTCATCCTGCATATCACGACGGATAAGTGGATCAAGAGCACTAAATGGCTCATCCATTAATAATATTTCTGGGTCATTAGATAGAGCTCTTGCAAGACCAACTCTTTGTTTCATTCCACCGCTTAATTGGCTAGGCATATTTTTTTCCCAACCTTTTAAACCAACTAATTCTATAGCATCCAGTGCTTTTTTTTCTCTTTCTTTTTTGGGGACGTTCTGAACTTCAAGACCATATTCAACATTCCTTAGTACATTTCTATGACTAAGCAGACCAAAATGTTGGAATACCATGGACACTTTATTTCTTCTAAGAGTACGTAATTGTGTATCATCATAATTAATTATATTTTCTCCGTCTATTAACAGCTCGCCTTCTGTTGGTTTATTAAGTAAATTGAGACAACGAATTAAAGAAGATTTACCGCTGCCTGATAAACCAACTATAACAAAGAGTTCTCCCTCTTCAATGTCAAAGTTTATATTATTAACACCGACATTACAATTTGTTTCTTCTTTTACTTCTTGTATACTTTTATTTTCTTTTAGACTTTTTAATGCTTTTTCTTTTTGCTTACCGAAAATAAGAGTTAGATTTTTAATTTCTATTTTTTTATTTGACATTATTTATCTCTCCATTTCCTTAAGTTTATTAGCACTTCCTTGTAGAATTCTATCCAAAATGATAGCTAAAAATACAACGGCTAAACCAGCTTGAAAGCCATTACCCATTTCTAAACGACGAATAGATATTAATACTTGTTCACCAATTCCTTCTGCTCCAATCATAGATGAAATGACTACCATCGCCATAGCCATCATAGTTGTTTGATTAATACCAGCCATTAAAGTTGGTAAAGCTTGAGGAAATTGAATTTTGAAAAGCATTTGTCTTGATGTTGAACCAAAAGCAAGGCCAGCTTCTATAACATCATTACTTACATTAGATATACCTAGATAAGTTAAACGTATAAGAGGTGGTAGCGCATAAGTTGTTGTTGCAAAAACTGCAGGAACTTTACCAAAACCAAAAAACATTACTGCAGGAATTAAATATACAAAACTTGGCATTGTCTGCATAGCATCAAGTAATGGTAATAGAATTTGTTTCATAGTATTTGATTTAGTCATTAGTATGCCTAAGGGTAATCCTAATACTATTGAAACAAGGACGGATATAAGTACAATTGCAAAGGTATAAAGCATCATTTCCCATAAACCAAAAAGTCCTATAGCAAAGAGCATTATGGATAAAAGAAAACCCATTTTAAGAGAGTAAAGTCTCCATCCAGCATAAAATATGGCAATAATAATAAGCCACCATGGGAGAATACTCAAAATAAATTCAATACCATTAAATATTGTTAAAATAAAAATACTTATTGCGTCGAAAAATCCATCTAAATTTAGTAGCAACCAGTTAATAAAGCTATCTATAGGGCCACTTATTTCAAAGCGTAAGTTTTCTGGAAAAGCAAACATTATTTTATCAACTCCTATTAAAATTATTTGTCTAAAAAACTTTATAGTAAAGCGGTAATATTTATCAAATTAAGACTAATATAAAATTTTCATTTTAAAACTTAATTATACTTGTCCTGAGATTTGATTAGTTTTCAAAAATTGGACAAGTATAATTTGTTTTTATAACTACAAATTTTATATTTATGTTATGTTTTTATTCAATAGCAGAAATTACTTTATCATATATATCCTCTGGTACCCAACCTTTGAGTAAATCTTTGTTTTCACTTAGTAGCCATTTAGCAGCTTCATCGGGTTCAACTTCATTTTCATGCATATAACCTAATCCTTGGTTAGTGAATTCAGAAGAAGTTTTATATTTTGATAAAAACTCGGTTATTTCTGGATAATCATCAATAAATTCTTGTGTTGCTACAACGGTAACATCAACTGATGGAAAACTACCAATTCCATTTTCAAAGTTTTCAGGAGTATACTCAGTATCTTCAAGTAATACCATATCATAAAGGCCCATTACCCAAGTAGGTTCCCAATTATAACCAACCCAAGGTTCGCCTTTTTCATATGCGCTTGATAAAGTGGCTGATAGAGTAGCTGATGAGTCAATTGATTTGAAACTGTAATATTCATCTAAGCCATATTCAATCATTTTTTTGTCTAAGAACCCTGTTGCCATCCAACCTTCTGGTCCACCATAAATTATTCCTTTATCGGATCCTTCTGGATCTGGAAATAATTCAGGATAATTCTTTAAATCTTCAACAGTTTTTAAATCAGGGGCAATAGCATTTTCGCCTTCTACTAAATAAGAAGGTACGTATAAACCTTGTATATTATCATCAAAATTTGTAGAGAGTTCTACATAATGACCATTAGCAATATCTTCTTCATATGTAGGAACGTTGTCAGACCAAAATTCTGTAGATAAGTCTATGTCCTTTGTCTTTAATCCGGAAATCATTACAGCTGTATCTGCGATAACTATATCTACAGGAACACCATATCCTTCTTCAATAACCAATTTGGCAATTTGATCGTGGAGGGCATTACTATCCCAATCACCTTCACCAAAGACGATTTTATCGCTCTCAGTTGCACATCCAAATAAACTAAGAATAAGAGTTAAACTCATAGTTACAACTAATAATTTTCTAATAATTTTCATAAATTTAAATTCCTCCCATAAAATAATGTTTAATCTAACAATTCATATTATATCATTAAGTTGTTACTTTGTAAAATGGAAAAGAATAGATAATTAACAAATAGTAATAATAATAGATATTTTTTGATGAAGTATCAAAAAATATATCAAGAATATGTTAATTTATTAAAAAAATATTTGGCGTTAGGAAATTCATAAATTAAGTTTAGTAATGGATACTTTATTGATGATATAATTAACATAAAATATCTAATAATTATGGAGGAGTAGTATGGATAATTTTAATAAAATACCTTTATTTTATGGAATTGAAGATATGGAACTTAAAAGTATGATTGCTTGTATAAATCCAAAAATAAATAACTATAAGAAGGATGAATTCATAGTCATGGCAGGTGATGAGCTTACAGGAGTTGGAGTGATTTTAAAAGGGCAAGTAGCTATTTTGAAGGAAAATATTAATGGAGATAGAATGATTATGGCGGTTTTAAATGAAGGAAGTATGTTTGGAGAAGTAGCAGCTTTTTCAAAGAAAAAAAAATGGCCTTCTAGTGTATATGTACAAAAGGATTGTAAGATTATGTTTATACCTCCTGAAAAAATAGTAACTCAATGTCCAAGAGCATGTAGTAGCCATAGAAATTTAATCATAAATATGTTAAAAATATTATCAGATAAGGCTCTCTCATTGAATAAAAAAGTTGAATATCTTGCTATGAAAACTTTGAGAGAAAAAATAAGTAATTATTTACTAGAACAATATAAAAAAAATAATAGGCTTGAATTTAAAATTCCTCTAAGTAGAAGTGCGCTAGCAGAATTCCTAAACGTTTCAAGACCTTCATTATCCAGAGAAATGGGCAATATGAGAGACGAAGGAGTAATAGATTTTGACAAATCAAACATCATAATAAAAGACCTTCAAGCTATAGCGGATGCAGTAGAATAGAAAAAAAGTACCTGGCATCAAATACGCCAAGAGGAGTACTAAAAGTACTATAAGTAGTAATATAATTATTAGGGGATGAGGTGAGGTTTATGAGTAATAATAGTAGAGAAAATTATCTTTTTACAAATCAAGTTCCGGGGGAGTTAATTTATACGGGAGAGTATATTAATCAATCCGTTAGACTTGAATTAATTGTTTATGATAAAGAAAAGTTTGAATTTAAAGAAATAAAAGGAATAGATGAAATACCTAGCACGTCATCGGTTATATGGCTAAATGTTATAGGGCTCCACAATATTGAATTGATAAAAGAGATTGGATTAAAGTATAGTATTGATAAGATGTTATTAGAAGATATAGTTAATATAAAACAACGAAGTAAGATTGAGCCCCATAAAGAATATTTGTTTTCTGTTTTTAAAATGGTTTATATGAAAGGGAAGAATATAATACATGAGCATATTTCAATGCTCGTATTCAAAAATATGATTATTACCTTTCAAGAATGTGAAGGTGATGTTTTTGATACTATTAGAAATCGCATAAGAAATAATGCTGGTATCATTAGAAACAGAAAGGTAGATTATTTATATTACTCTGTAATAGATGCTTTAACAGATCAATATTTTGAAATACTTGGAGTAGTATCATCAAAAATTGATGATATAGAAGAACAGGTCATAGAAGAGAAAGAAGTTCCATTAGAATTAATTTATAGTTTAAAAAAAGAAATTCTTTTGTTGAAAAGTGCAGTATTTCCTATCAAAGATATTTTGATTAGTTTTTTAGCTAATGATATGGAGTATATTTCAGATGAGGTAACAAAGTATTTTAAAGATGTAGAAGATCATTTAAAGCACGTTGCAGAAACAATTGTTACTTATAGAGAAATGGTTATGAGTTTATCAGAAACCCAAATGTCTAATATAAGTAACAGAATGAATAAGGTAATGACTACATTGACTTTTTTCTCTATAATTTTCATACCACTATCTTTTTTGACTGGAGTATTCGGTATGAATTTCATATATATGCCTGGACTTACTAATCAGCAAGCATTTATATATTTTTGTATAGCATGTATAATTATTTCGGGAGGTATGGTTTCCTTTTTTAAGATTAATAAATGGTTTTGAAAAAAATATTATTCACAATTAAATAATAAATAACGTAAAAAGGGATTAGTAATGGAATATTACTGATTCCTTTTTTTCTTTCTTTTCAAATAATTCATCAGTGAATATTATTCATAAAACAATACTAGATAAATCAGCAATTTTTGAAATAAAAGTAACTAATAAAAGGAAATGTAGGTCTATAAAATTAAGTATTTACAAAAGGAATTACTTAGTATATAATTTATTTCGGATACGAAATAATCTAATGCGAAATAATCTAATACGAAATAATCTAATGCGAAATAATCTAATGCGAAATAATTACATCCGAAATAGTTCGAAATAAATATACTTTTGCAATGAGATTAGGAGGTGAATACTAATTGAATGAAATAGACACTACTTATGAAATTTTAAGAATTCTAAAAAATGTAAAAGAGTCAATTAGACTAAATTTTAAAGAACAATTTAAAGATGAGAATTTAACTGGTACCCAAGGAATGTTAGTTGGTATTTTAGGCCATCACGGGGGAATGAAAATCAGTGATCTAAGTAAGAAAATGTGCTTATCTAATAGCACAATTTCAGGAATTATTGATAGACTAGAAAAGAATGGATTTGTAGAAAGAAAAAGGTCTAAGGAAGATCGGCGTGTTGTTATAGTTGATTTAACAAAAGAATTTAAAGAAGAATGGAAATGCCATTTTAAAGTTTTAGAAAGCTATGTATCAAAAATTATTAATTATGCTACATCTGAAGAAATGGATGAAGTTTTGAATGGGCTGAAGACTTTAGATGAATTAATAAATCGATTCAAAGAAGAAAAAAATAACAAGGAGTAGATAAAATATGACCAAACTTATAAAATTTTTAAAACCATTTACAATATCGCTCCTAATTGCAGTTTCCCTTTTATTTGTGCAAGCTATGACAGATTTAGCTTTGCCAGATTACATGTCTAATATTATTAATATAGGGATTCAGCAAGGTGGAGTGGATAGTGCAGCACAAGAAATAATAATAGAAGAAGATATGAATAAACTTACTTTGTTTTTGAATACAGAAGACAAAAATAAAGTACTTAGTAATTATGAACTAATGGATACTTCGAATGATGAATATAGTGGTTATTTAGAAGACTATCCTAATATTAATGAAGAAAATATATATGTTTTAAAAGATTTAACTGATGATGAAATAATTGAATTAGAACCTATTCTATCTAAAGCATTAATGTCTGTTGCAGGTATTAATGAAATGATGACTGATTCAGAGGGAAAAGAAATTGAAGTTAATGGTATGACTTTACCAGAAGGCACAGATTTATTTGCTGTAATTTCTCAGATGCCAGATGAGCAGAGAGAACAAATGTTATCTTCATTTACAGCACAAATAGAAGAAATGGATGAGTCCATGCTTACTACGGCAGGAGCAACTATAGTTAAAGCTAACTATGAAGAATTAGGATTAGACACAGATAAACTTCAAAGTAATTATATTTTAAGAATGGGTGGAATTATGCTTCTAGTATCACTGATTGGAGCAATTGCATCTATTACAGTTGGATTTATTGCAGCTAGAATAGCAGCAGGATTAGGAAAAAATTTAAGGAAAAACATATTTACTAAGGTTGAGAATTTTTCTAACATAGAACTTGACAAATTTTCAACGGCTTCCTTAATTACAAGAAGTACAAATGACATTACTCAAATACAAACTTTAATGGTAATGATGATTCGTATGATTTTCTATGCACCTATTATGGGGGTAGGAGGGATTATAAAAGCAATAGATAAAAGTGCTTCTATGTCTTGGATTATAGCGCTTGCAGTTACGATTTTAGTTGGAATGATAGCAATAATATTTTCAATCGCATTACCGAAATTTAAAGCAATACAAAAATTGGTTGATAAGCTCAATATGGTTACAAGAGAAAATCTCTCAGGTATGATGGTTAT
Organism: Clostridium sp. DL1XJH146; assembly: GCF_054819755.1. Taxonomy (NCBI): domain Bacteria; kingdom Bacillati; phylum Bacillota; class Clostridia; order Eubacteriales; family Clostridiaceae; genus Clostridium; species Clostridium sp. DL1XJH146. Next base: position 80,714 of record NZ_JBTVVN010000008.1, on the reverse strand, counting down.
TCGTGCATTTAACACACAAAAATTTGAAGAAAAACGTTTTGATAAAGCTAATAAAGATCTTACTAGTACAAATTTATTTGTAAGTAGAGTCATGGTTTTTCTAATGCCTGCAATGATGTTAATTATGAATGGTACAACAGTTCTAATTGTATGGGTTGGAGCACATCAAATAGCTGATTCTGCTATGCAAGTTGGAGATATGATAGCATTTATGCAATATGCTATGCAGATAATATTTGCCTTCTTAATGCTTTCAATGATGTTTATTTTAATACCAAGAGCTTCTGTATCAGCAGAACGTATAGCGGAAGTACTTGAAGTTGAACCAACTATTATTGATCCTAAAGATCCAAAGCAGTTTTCTAAAGAGTCAAAAGGTAATTTAGAATTCAAAAATGTATCATTTAAATATCCAGGTGCTGAAGAAAATATGATTAAAAATATAAGTTTTAAAGCAGAAGCTGGTAAAACTACAGCTATAATAGGAGCAACTGGCTCAGGAAAGACAACACTTGTAAATCTGATTCCTCGTTTTTATGATGTAACAGAGGGTGAAATTCTAATTGATGGAATAGATGTAAGAGACGTAACTCAGCATGATGTTAGAGATGTAATTGGCTATATTCCTCAAAAGGCATCTTTGTTTAGTGGAACTGTTGAGTCGAATTTAAAGTATGCAGATGAAAATGCAGATGAAGAAAGTATGAAAGAGGCTTCTGAAATAGCTCAAGCAATGGAATTTATAAATGAAAAAGAAGAAGGATTTAAAAGAGAAATTTCTCAAGGAGGAGCTAATGTTTCTGGTGGACAAAAGCAAAGATTGTCTATAGCTAGAGCTTTGGTTAAAAAACCTAAAATATTTATATTTGATGATAGTTTTTCTGCCTTGGATTTCAAAACAGATGCAGCTTTAAGGAGAGCTTTAAGGGAAAAAACAGGAGACAGTCTTGTTTTAATTGTGGCACAAAGAATATCAACAATAAAAAATGCAGAACAAATAATTGTACTTGAAGATGGTGGAATGGTTGGTATAGGAACACATGAAGAATTGATGAATACTTGTGAAACTTATAAAGAAATTGCCCTTTCACAATTGTCTAAGGAGGAATTAGCATGAGCGAACAAGATAAATCAGTAAATAATAGAATGAAACGATCTGGAGGTATGGGACGTGGCCCAGGAGGAATGGGCCCAGGTATGATGGGTGGAGCTAAGGCTCGTAATTTCAAAGGCACTATGAAAAGACTTATATCATATTTAAAAGAATATCGTATTTCTTTTATTGTTGTATTTGTGTTTGCGATTGCTAGTGCTGCTTTTGGAATATACGGACCTAAATTACTGGGAAAAGCTACAACAGCAGTATTTGAAGGAGTTATGGGTAAAATTGCTGGGACTTCAGAAGGTGTTGATTTTTCTTATATAGGTGGAATAATGCTTACTTTAGTTGCGCTATATGGATTAAGCACATTATTCTCATATATTCAAGGTTTTATAATGTCAGGGGTAGCTATGAAAGTTACCTATAATATGAGGAAAGATATATCACAAAAGATTAACAATATGCCATTAAATTATTATGATACTACCAACAATGGAGAAGTGTTATCTCGTGTAACTAATGATGTAGATACTGTAAGTCAAACGCTCAATCAAAGTTTATCACAGCTAATTACATCTTTTGTTACAGTAGTTGGTGTTTTGATAATGATGCTTAGTATTAGTGGTTTAATGACATTAGTTGCAGTTGCCATTATTCCAATTTCTATGGTGATTGTTATACTAATTGTAAAGCGTTCCCAAAAATATTTTAAGCAGCAACAAGACTATTTAGGAAATGTAAATGGTCATATTGAAGAAATATATGGTGGACATGTAATTGTAAAAGCCTTTAATGGGGAGAAAAAAAGTCTTGAAAAATTTGATGTACTTAATGAACAATTATATGGAACAGCTTGGAAATCACAATTTTTATCAGGAATGATGATGCCAGTTATGACTATTATTGGTAATATTGGTTATGTAGCTGTATGCGTTCTTGGTGGAGCCCTTGCTGCTAAGAAAACTATTGAAGTGGGAGACATACAAGCGTTTATACAATATGTTAGAAATTTTACTCAACCAATAACACAGTTAGCTAATGTTTCAAATATTCTTCAACAGACAGCAGCTGCTGCAGAACGTGTTTTTGAATTTTTAGATGAAGAAAATGAAATTGCTGAAACAACTAATCCTATTAAAGTAGATGTTAAAGGACATGTTGAATTTAAAAATGTACATTTTGGATATAAAGAAGATGTTACTATAATTAATGACTTTTCAGCAGAAGTAAAACCTGGTCAAAAAATTGCTATTGTAGGCCCTACAGGAGCAGGTAAGACAACAATGGTTAAGCTTTTATTACGTTTTTACGATGTTAATACAGGCGCCATTTTAGTAGATGGAGTAGATATCAGAGATTTTACAAGAAAAGATTTAAGAAATCAGTTTGGAATGGTGCTTCAAGATACTTGGCTGTACAATGGTTCTATTATGGAAAATATAAGATATGGACGATTAGATGCAACAGATGAAGAAGTTATTGAAGCTGCGAAAGCTGCTCATGTAGATAGCTTTGTGCATATGTTACCGAAGGGATATGATATGATTCTTAATGAAGAAGCATCAAATGTATCTCAAGGACAAAAACAATTGATTACAATTGCAAGAGCAATACTCGCTAATCCTAAATTACTTATTTTAGATGAAGCTACGAGTTCTGTAGATACAAGGACTGAGGTTCAAATTCAAAAAGCTATGAACAACTTAATGGAAAATAGAACTAGCTTTATAATAGCTCACCGTCTTTCAACAATTAGAGATGCGGATATGATATTGGTTATGAATGATGGCGATATTGTAGAAAAAGGTAACCATAAAGATTTACTTGCTGAAAATGGCTTCTATGCAAATCTTTATAATAGTCAGTTTGAAAACCAGGAAGCTGTTTAAAATGAAATTAGCAATTAGCAATTAGCAATTAGCAATGTTCAATTAAGGAAGATTTACTCCTTTGGGAGTAAATCTTTTAATAAATAATTAATAAAAACCTAAAAGACGATTGTTGACTTTAGTCAAGAACCGTCTTTTAGGTTTTTTATAGCAATTTATAAAATGTTAGTATTCTAATTAATTATTCCGATATATTGTAATCAAGTACAAAGTCTTTAAAGGTCTTTGATAGTGGAGATAAAAATCTCTTGTTATGGCAAACAAAATAAAAATTTCTTTTAAGATTCATATCTGATATTTCAACAGGAATTATGGTGCGGCTTGAGATTTCTTTTTTAATAGCTAATTGGGAAATAAAGCTTGCGCCTATATTTAGCTCAATCATTTTTTTTATAGTATCATTATTTGAAGTTTGAGTAACTATTTTTAAGTTTTTAAATGACGTTCCTAATTTCAATAGTTCTTCTTCAATCATATAACGGGATCCTGAGCCTTCTTCACGTAGAATAAGTGGGATGCTTTCAAGTTGATTTAAATTTATAGTATCAAAGGGCGAAAATTTATCTGCATATGTTGAAGGTAAGGCTAGTACTAGTCGATCTTCCATTAATTCTGTATATTCTACATTTTTTATATTATATTTAGCACCTACAATACCAAAATTACTGTATCCATCTTTTATTGAATTAATAACATTTTTTGAATCAGTTTGATTAATCTTAAAAAACACATCAGGATAAAGGAATTTAAAATCCTTGATTATGTAGGGAAGGATGTATTGAGAAGGGATACTACTTGAATTGATTTCAATATTTCCTTGTATTTTTGATTTGTAGGCGTTTAACTTATAAGTAGCAGAAGCCTTTAGGTTAACCATTTCTTGAGCATAATTATAAAATAGGGAGCCTGGTTCAGTAGGGGTAACTTCACGACCAGTCCTGTTTAATAAGATAACGTCTAGTTCTTCTTCTAATTTTTGAATATGATTTGTAACAGTTGGCTGAGTCAAGTAAAGTTTTGCCGATGCTTTTGAAAAGCTTTTTAAATTAACGATTTCAATGAATGAGGTTAGTTGCTTGAAATCCATTTATACACCTCTTTAAAATATTTTGATAAATTTAAACTTTAATAATGTTAAAGATTTTTTATAATAAAATCTAACTGATTTAATACTATAATATATTGGTGAGAAAATCAAATAGATTAAGGTTTGTTTTATGGACTTTATAAAAGAGTTGTTATAGAATATAGGGGAATGATATAAGGCACTTTTGAATATAAATGCACAATACACAATGCACAATTTAGGATGATTTTGCTACGCAAAATCTTTGAATTAATTTAATAGATTAAAAAATCTCGATATAAGATAATTATTGGTAATTGTACATTTTAAATTATTTATGAATAATAGTTATTAAAATTAACATTACTTATTAATAACAATAATCTCTAAAAATGGGGTATTATATGAAAAATACAGGAGGTAATTTTATGAGTATAGCTAAAAAGAAAGATATAAGGCTAACGCAAATGACAAAGAAATCTGGATGAGCGGCTAAAATAGGGCCGGGAGCTCTTTCTGAGATTTTAAGTAAACTTCCTAAGATGGAAGATAAGAATTTATTGGTAGGAATTGAAACTAGCGATGATGCTGCTGTATATAAATTAAGTGATGAAATGGCAATAATTCAAACTTTAGATTTTTTCACACCTGTAGTAGATGATCCATATGTGTTTGGCCAGGTAGCTGCTGCAAATGCTTTAAGTGATGTCTATGCTATGGGAGGAAAGCCAACTGTTGCATTAAATATTGTAGGATTTCCAAACTGTCTGCCAATAGATGTTTTAGGTGAAATTTTAAAAGGTGGAGCAGATAAGGTTATTGAAGCAGGGGCTGTTGTTGTTGGAGGTCATTCAGTTGAAGATGACGAACCTAAGTATGGACTATCTGTAACAGGAATGGTTCATCCTGATAAAATAATGAAAAACTATGGTGCAAAAGAGGGGGATGTTATTATATTAACTAAACCTCTAGGTACTGGGATAATTAATACGGCAATAAAGGCTGGATTGGCTTCAAATGAAGGATATAATAAATCAGTTGAAATTATGACAACTTTAAATAAATATGCTGGAGAAATAATGACACAGTACGACACACATGCATGCACAGATATAACTGGTTTTGGACTTATGGGGCATACCTATGAGATGGCATCAGCTTCTGATTTAACATTATATATTAATAAAGATAAAATTGCTTATATAAAAGAAGCGAAAGAATATGCTGAAATGGGACTTGTACCAGCTGGAAGTTATAATAATAGAGAGTATATAAAAGAAAATTACAAATTAGTAGATGTAGAGCCTTGGATGGTGGATATTATATTTGATCCTCAAACATCAGGTGGATTATTAATATCAGCAGAAAAGAATGAGGCTGAGAAAATGTTAGAGGAATTAAATAAATTAAATTTAAAATCGAGTATAATTGGAGAATTTAAAGCTAAAGAAGAATATTCAATAATAATTTCGTAGATAGGTGATAATATGAAAAAAGAACTTTTAAGAGCACTTCCAAAAATGGATTATTTACTAAAAGAAGAGATTGTAGTAGAATACTTAAAAAATATTAATAGAGAATTGGTTGTAGAGGCATTAAGGGAAGCCATTGATAGCTATAGAGAAAAAATTTTAAGTGGTAAAATTGATGAATTAAAGATACAAGAAATTTTAGAATATTTTGAGAAAACTCTTAAAGCAAAATCTCAAAATCATTTGAAAAAAGTAATTAATGCTTCAGGGATAATTGTCCATACAAATTTAGGTAGGTCATTATTAAGCAAGGAAGCGGCTGAAAATGTAATGAGCGTAATTAATGGGTACAATAATCTAGAGTACGATGTTGATGAAGGAAAACGTGGGAGTAGATATTCTCATCTTGAATATTTAGTAACAAAAATAACTGGTGCAGAAGCTGCTGTTGTTGTTAATAATAATGCAGCAGCAGTGATGCTAGTACTAAGCACATTATGTAGTGGAAAAGAAGCTATTGTTTCTAGAGGGCAGCTTGTAGAAATTGGTGGTTCATTTAGAGTTCCTGATGTTATGGAGTTTAGTGGAGCAAAATTAGTGGAAGTAGGAACAACTAATAAAACTCATTTGTATGACTATGAAGATAATATTAATGAAAATACAGGTGTGCTCATGAAAATTCATACATCTAATTATAAAATACTTGGATTTACTGATGATGTAGATGGAATTGAACTGCAAAAACTAGGAAACAAACATGATATTCCTGTAGTAGAAGATTTAGGTAGTGGAGTACTTATTGACTTTAGAAAATATGGATTTATATATGAACCGACAGTTCAATCAAGTGTAAAAAAGAATATTGATGTAATTACTTTTAGTGGAGATAAAATGTTTGGAGGTCCACAAGCAGGTATTATTGTAGGAAAGAAAAAGTATATTGATAAGATAAAGAAAAATCAATTGACTAGAGCTCTGAGAGTAGGGAAGATGACTATTGCTGCAATAGAGTCTACTTTGAGATTATATTTATCGGAAAATGAAGCAATTGAGAAGATACCTACTTTATACATGATGTTATCTCCTAAAGAAGTTCATAAAAAAAGAGCTCAAAAATTATTAAGGAAATTAAGAAATAAATCAAATATTTATACTTTTAATGTAGATAGTGGTTATTCAAAAGTTGGAGGTGGGTCTCTTCCTACAGAGACAATTGAATCTTTTGTAGTGAAAGCTAAATCAGATAAGATTTCCACTACTAAATTAGAAAAACTTATGAGAGAAAATGATGTTCCGATAATCGGTAGAGTAAATAATGATGAATTTATTATGGATATAAGGACTATTAAAGATGAAGATTTCGATACGATAATTAATGCCTTTAAACTGATAGAAGAAAGAGAGTTAGAGATATGAAGCATATAATTATAGGAACAGCTGGTCATATTGATCATGGTAAAACGCAGCTTATAAAAGCTTTAACAGGAAGAGAAACAGATACCTTAGAAGAAGAGAAAAAAAGAGGGATATCTATAAATCTAGGATTTACTTATTTTGACCTTCCTTCCGGAAAGAGAGCAGGAATAATTGATGTGCCAGGTCATGAGAAATTTATAAAAAACATGCTTGCAGGTGCAATGGGAATAGATGTTGTAGCCCTAGTGGTAGCCGCAGACGAGGGGATAATGCCTCAGACAAAAGAACACCTTGAGATACTTCAGTTATTAGGAGTAAAAAAAGGGATTATAGTAATTACTAAAAAAGATTTAGTTGATGATGAATGGCTGTCTATGATCGAAAGTGATATTTCAGAAGAAGTAAAAGGTACTTTCTTAAGTGATGCTCCTATTATTTCTGTTTCATCAAAAACAAAAGAGGGAATGGAAGAATTAATCAGGGTTTTAGATGAAAAAGTAGACCAAGCGGAGGAAAGAGATAGAGAAGGACATTTTAGATTAGCAGTAGATAGAATTTTTTCTGTATCTGGCTTTGGAACTGTAGTAACAGGAACAATTCTAAGTGGAAAAATTAAAATTAATGATGAATTAATGATTTATCCAAGTGGTATAAAAACAAAGGTTAGAGGCATACAAATACATGGCGAAGATGAAGAAATAGGAGAAGCAGGGCAACGTTGTGCAATCAACTTAATGAATATAAAGAAAGATGATATTCATAGAGGGGATGTAATATCTAGAGTAGATGTTCTTGATTCATCATTTATGGTAGATTCAAAATTAATATACTTAAAAAGTGTTAAAACTGCTCTGAAAAATAGACAAAGAATTAGATTTTATGCTGGAACCTCTGAAATAATGGGTAGAATAATTATTTTAGAAAAAGAAGGATTAAAGCCAGGAGAATCTGCTTTTGTGCAAATTAGATTAGAGAAAATGGCATCCTTTCAAAAAGGAGATAAATTCATTATAAGAAACTATTCACCAGTGTATACAATAGGTGGAGGAACTATAATTGATCCTAAAGCAACAAAGGCAAAGAGATTTAATCAAACATACATTAGTAATTTAAAAATGAAGGCAGAAGGAAGCATAGAAGATATTATTGAACATATAATATATGAAATAAGTTCGACTTTTCCAAATAAAGATGAAATAATAAAAAAAGTTGGTAGAAATATAGATAATTTAGAAGAAATACTAATACAACTTGAAGAGGAAGCTAAAATTTATAAACTAGAACAGAGTGGAAAGAAGAATTATATTCATAGAAAATATATTAGAGGATTAGAAGAAAATATAAATAAAACTTTAGAAAATTATCATAAACAAAACCCTCTTGAAGTAGGTATATTAAAAGAAGAATTCAAAACAAAGGTATTTTCAAAGGATTTGAAAAATAAAATATATAAAGAATTGTTAAAGATACTAGATAGTAAGGCAATGATAGAAGTAAAAGGAAATTATATTTGTAGTATAGGTTTTGAAATAAAGTTGAATGAAGAGCAGAATAATATAAAAAATGAGCTTTTAAGTAAAATTGATGAGGGTAAGTTTTCACCACCAAAATTTAAAGCGTTGACAGAAGACAAGCAAAACATAGAAGAATATAAAAAAGTTTATGATTTATTACTTAAGAGTGGTGAATTAATCAAAATATCTCAAGATATAACTTATTCAAAGGAAAACTATAATTCTGGAAAAGATAAGATTATAACTTATATACAAAAGAATGAAAAGATTACATTGGCAGAGGTTAGGGAGGAATTAAATACTTCAAGACAATATGCTATGGCTTTATTAGAACATCTAGATGAAGTTAAAGTTACTAAAAGAGAGGGTAATGAGCGTAAGCTGACATAATTCGCGCCTTTTTTTATTGACAAAAATTCTAGATTAGTATAGAATTAAAATGCTGTATGGGAGTAGATAGGTGCTGGTGTGCCTGCCAGTCTTCAAAACTGTGTTGGGGCGTTAAGAGCGTCCTGGGTGGGTTCGATTCCCACATATTCCCGCCAAATATAAGACATAACACCTTGGTCAGATAATTTTTATCTTATCAAGGTGTTTTTTAAAAATAAAAACCTATAGAGGTGAGTAGCGTGTTTTTATATTCAAAAAATTTTTTAGTTAGAGACGTTATGTCTAAGAATTTTAATGTCTTTAAAGAAAATTGTGAATTGGACAAAGCTATAGAGAGTATGTTAAGAAACAAATATGAAGAAATTTTTGTTGAAAATAAAAATGAAGAATTAATTGGAGTTCTGACTTTTGTTGATATATCTAGAATAATGCAAAATAATGATTATTCTAGAATGACGTTAAAGGAATTTTTGAATTGTAATTTGATGAGTGTAAGTTCAAATGTGACATTATTAGAGTGTAGGAATATTATGGTTAAGAATAAAATTGGAAGAATGCCTGTAGTTGATTATGGAAAATTAGTAGGAGTTATAAGGAAAAATGAAATTCTTCAGTATTTTTATAAAACTATAGAAGATTCAAGCATGAAATTAGACCATATCCTTAATTCTATATATGAGGCTGTTTGTGTTGTAGATACTGAGGGTATAGTTGTTCTTTGGAATAAAAAGTCAGAAAAACTTTATGGCGTATTGCAAAAGGATATTTTGGGTAAACCAATAAAGAATTTTTTCCCTAATGCTTTGATACTAAAAGTTTTAAAAACTAAAGTTGCTTATGAAAACGTTAATCATGAACCTAAAAAAGATTGCCATATGATTATTACTTCTTCACCAATATGGATAGATGGAGAATTTGCAGGGGCAGTAAGCACAGATAGAGATATTTCTAAAGTTAAAAAGTTAGCTAGTGAATTACAAAAGGCAAATGATACTCTGAAGTTTTTACAAGGAGAAATGAATAGATATTCGCAGGCTGATTTTGGCGGTGTCGTAGGTAAAAGTAAGCAAATAATTGATAAAATTGAAATTGCAAGGAAAGTTGCTGGAACAAAGGCAGCAATATTAATTACAGGCGAGAGCGGGACAGGAAAAGAGGTTTTCTCTAGAGCAATTCACAATTATAGTGGAGAAAAAGGTCATTTTATTCCTGTTAATTGTAGTGCCATTCCGGATGGTTTGTTTGAAAGTGAGTTTTTTGGATACGAACAAGGTGCATTTACAGGAGCTAATAAAAAAGGGAAAATAGGATTATTTGAAATGGCTCAGGGAGGAACTATATTTTTAGATGAAATTGGTGATATGCCACTTTTTATGCAAGCCAAACTTCTGAGAGTACTACAGGAGAAACAAATAATAAGAGTTGGTGGAAATAAGTATATTCCTATAAATACAAGAGTTATATCAGCAACAAATAAAAATTTAATTAAAATGGTTGAAAATGACGAGTTTAGAGAGGATTTATATTATCGTATTAATGTAGTTGAAATAAACTTACCGCCACTTAGGAAAAGGAAAGGTGATATTCCTTTGCTAGTTAATACATTTCTAGAGGAATTATCTAAGAAGAATGGTAAAAAAATACCACAAATAGATAAAAATACTATGAAAATCATACAAAATTATCGTTGGAAGGGAAATATAAGGGAGCTAAAAAATACAATAGAGAATTTAATAGTGTTATCTAAAGATGAGTATATTACAAGTGATTTAATTCCTGAATATATGATAAAAGATATGGATAAAAAAGTTATTAATGATGAAAATTTAGATTTAAAACAATCTATAAAAGAACTTGAAATTAAGCTCATAAAAAAAGCTTTGGTAGAAGGTAAAGGCAATAAAGCGAAAGCAGCAGAGTTATTAAATATACCACGAGCTACCTTGTATTATAAAATGGATAGTTACAAAATAAAGTAACGTCAATAATCTGACAAACGTCAAATTATTGACGTTTTTTTAAAATTATTGGATTTTGATTAGGCTGGTAAATGTTTACAGGAAGTTTGTGTAGCTTATAATGAGAGGAAATTGTCAGCAAACTGGCAGAAGATAACTTTTATTAGTAATTTCTATAAGTGAGTATTATGATATAAAAATTTCCTATATTAGCAATAATCTTAGGTTGATTGAATTTATTTACATAATGTGAAATTATTTTAAGATGGCACAGTAATTGCTAATTATACTATTGTGAAAAAAAGTACAAAAGAATTTGAACGTATTATATGAGGAGGTGAAATAATGAATATCTCTATATTACTAAAACAACATGTAGGAGCTCCGTGCGAACCTATAATAAAGGTTGGAGAAGAGGTCAAGAGAGGACAACTAATAGCAGTTCCAAAAGGTCTAGGAGTAAATATACATTCAAGTGTTTTGGGGAAAGTTGTAGATATTGATGGTAATAATATTGTCATTGATGCCAAAGATGACCAACCTGAAGATTATATAAAAATAAAAGAGGTTGAAAATAACCTTGAGGCAATAAAAGAAGCTGGTATCGTTGGTGCTGGTGGAGCAGGTTTTCCGTCATATATTAAGTTTAATACTGATTTAAAAGGTGGTACTGTCATAGTAAATGCTGCAGAGTGTGAGCCAACATTAAATCATAATACAATGCTTTTAGAAGAAAATCCAGGTATTGTTATTAGAGGACTTAAATATGTAATGGAAATCACAGGTGCTGCAAATGGCTATGTTGCAATAAAGCCTATCCATAAAAAAGCTCTTTTATCGGTAGCAAAGGCTTGCAAATATGAAGAAAACATAGAAGTTAAATTTTTACCTAATATGTACCCAGCTGGTGATGAGAGAGTTATTGTTAGGGAACTTTTGGGAATTGTTTTAGAACCAGGTACTCTACCAATAACTGCAAATGCCATTATTTCAAATGTAGAAACTCTTAAAAATGTAACGTTGGCTATAGAAGAAAGAAGGCCTGTAATTACAAAAGATGTTACTGTAGGTGGAAGATTAAAAGATGCTCAAAAGGGTAGAGTGTTCTTTGATGTACCTATAGGAATGCCTATAGGACATTATATAAAAGAATGTGGTGGATATATTGAACCACATGGAGAAATTGTAATAGGTGGTCCTTTTACAGGAAAACACGGAGAGGAATGGACACCAGTTAATAAAACTTTAGGTGGAATATTAGTGGGCATGCCTTTCCCAACAGAAAAAAGAAAAATTGGAGTTATTGCTTGCGAATGTGGAGCTCAGGAAGAAAGATTAACAGAGATTGCTAATGCTATGGGAGCAGAGGTAGTTGCTACTACAAAATGTAAAAGAATGGTTGAGGTTAATGGAAGATATAGATGCGATAAACCAGGAGTATGCCCAGGTCAGGCAGAAAAAGTACTATATCTAAAAAAAGAAGGTGCGGAGGTTATACTAACTAGTACGTGTCAGGATTGAACTAACACAGTTATGCAAGTAGCTCCTAGGTTAGGGGTTCCCGTATACCATAGTACAGATCATGTGTTAAGGGCCTTTGGTCATAAACTTTATAGAAAAACAGATAATTAGCAAAATATAATTAGCAATGTGCAATTTGCAATGTTCAATAATTGCTAATTGTAAATTGCAAATTGCAAATTAAAACATAAACAAAAAGTTTTTATAAAAACATTAGTTTTTAAAATAACAATATTAAAGATTAAAGCAAAAAACAAGGAGGGAATTAAATGTCTATTACAATAGAAACTGCTAAGGAGCATGCAAATGATGTAGCTATTACATGTTGCAGGTTTGAAGCAGGAACCGTTATTGAACCATCAAATATAGAGGATCCAGATATTGTACCAGATTTAGAAGCGTCAGGATTATTAGAAATACCAGAAAATTGCCTTAAAATCGGTGAGGTTTTAGGTGCAAAATTGAAAGTAACTGTAGATGCTTTAACAGCATTAACTACTGATGTACTTGAAGGTGTTACCTTAATGGAAAAAGAAGAAGAAGTTGAAGAAGAGGATACTCAAGAAATACAAGCTGTATCTCCAGTAGAATCAGTAGCACCAGTAGCACCAGTTACAAGCATTGGTGGCAGCATAGTTAAAATCCATATCGGTGAGGGAAGAGATATTGACTTAGAAATTCCTTTATCAATAGCAGGAGGAGTAGTTGGAGGAGCAGTACCAACAGTTACAAATGTTGTTGCTGAAGAAAAAGCTACAGTTGAAGAAAAGAAATTAGAAGAAAAAGTTATAAGAAGTTTAACAAGAAAGCACTTTAAAATAGAAAAAGTTGAGATCGCAAAAGAAACAAAAATTGAGGGAACAACATTATTCATTAGAGAAGATGTTGTTAAAGATGCAATTAGTACTCAAGATTTAGTAGTAGATATAAAACTAGAAATTATTACACCAGAAAGATATAGCGAATACTCAGAAACAGTAATGGATATTCAACCAATCGCCACAAAAGAAGAAGGCGAAGTAGGAGACGGTATTACAAGGGTACTTGATGGAGTTATTGTAATGGTAACTGGTACTGATGAAAATGGTGTTCAAATAGGAGAATTTGGTTCTTGTGAAGGAAAATTAGATAGAAATATTATGTGGGGAAGACCTGGATCACCAGAAAAAGATGAGATTTTTGTAAAAACACAAGTAACAGTTAAAGCTGGTACAAATATGGAAAGACCAGGACCTATAGCTGCACATGAAGCAACTGACATTATCACTCAAGAAATAAGAGAAGCTCTTAAAGTAGCTGATGAAAGCTTGGTTGTAAGTGAAGAAGAATTTAATCAAGTTCGTCGCCCGGGTAAAAAGAAAGTTGTAATAGTAAAAGAAATCATGGGTCAAGGAGCAATGCATGATAACTTTATATTGCCAGTAGAACCAGCAGGAACACTTGGGGCTAAACCAAATGTTGATTTAGGAAATGTTCCGATAGTTGTTTCTCCACTTCAAGTATTAGATGGATGTATTCATGCATTAACATGTATTGGACCTGCTTCAAAAGAAACTACTAGACATTATTGGAGAGAGCCATTAGTATTAGAAGCTATGCATGATGAAGAAATAGATTTAGTTGGAATAGTATTTGTTGGTTCACCACAAGTAAACTCTCAAAAATTCTATGTTTCTAAAATACTTGGAATGACTGTTGAAACTATGGATGTTGATGGTGCTATTGTTACTACTGAAGGTTTTGGTAACAATCACATAGATTTTGCAAGTCATATTGAAGAAATTGGTAAGAGAGGTATCCCAGTAGTTGGCGTAACTTATTCTGCTGTTCAAGGACAATTAGTAGTTGGCAATCCTTATATGGATGCATTAATAGATAATAATAAATCAGCTCAAGGTATAGAAAATGAAATACTTGAAAATAACTGTCTTACTCTTGAAGATGCTATTCGTGCAATGGCTATGTTAAAAACAAAAATGGCTGGCGAAGAAATAAAAGAAGCAGAAAGAAAATGGAATCCGAATGTTAAATTGAATAACATAGAGGCTATAGAAAAAGCTACAGGAAGAAAAATAGAGTTAGTTGCTAATGAGAAATCATTAGAAAAGAGTAAGAAAAGAATGGAAATATACGAAAAAGAAGATTAGGATGGAGTGTTGATAATGGATAGACTTAAATATTTATCTTCAGAAAAATTCTTTGAGGGCATTGTAGTAGATGTAAATGATTGTTCAGTTACTATGGACCTTAAAGGAAGAATGGGTCAATTAAAAGTACCAAGAAGATTAGTAATAACTGATTATGAATTATTGGTAGGACAAGAAGTTGGTTTGATGATGAGCTATCCTGAGATACTAGGTCCAGAAGTTGATGAAGACTATGCTGAAATGGCAAGAAGAGAAAAAGAAGTAAAAAGAAAATTAGAAAAAGATAAATAGGAGGTAAGGAAATGAGCTTAACAAGTATAAAAGGATTACAATCTGAAATATTTGTTCCAAATACACCTCCAGTAGTATGGACTCCTGTTACAAAACCATTAAATGAAATGGTTGTAGCATTAGCAACAGCTGCTGGTGTACACTTAAAAACAGACGAAAGATTTAACCTTGCAGGAGATACAACTTTTAGAATTATTCCAGGAGATACACCAAGTTCTGAATTGATGGTTTCTCACGGGGGATATGATAATTCAGATGTAAATAAAGATGTAAACTGCATGTTCCCTATAGATAGAGTTAGAGAATTGGCGGAAGAAGGAGTTATAAAAGGAATTGCTCCTGTAAACTTTGGATTTATGGGTGGTGGTGGAGATGTTAATGCTTTCACTCAAGAAACTGGACCATCAATAGCAAAACAATTGAAAGAAGAAGGCGTAGATGCAGTTTTATTAACTGCTGGCTGAGGAACTTGCCACCGCTCTGCCGTAATTGTGCAGAGAGCGATTGAAGCAGCAGGAATACCTACAATAATTATTGCAGCGTTACCTCCTGTAGTAAGACAAAATGGTGCACCAAGAGTAGCAGCTCCGTTAGTGCCAATGGGAGCAAATGCTGGAGAACCACATAATATAGAAATGCAAACAGCTATTACAAGAGACACTTTAGAAGCTTTAGTTTCTATAGAAACTCCAGGAAGAATCAAATCTCTTCCATATCAATATATTGCTAAACTATAGAATTTACAATACTTTCCTATCTAGCTAAGAGGTAGGAAAGTATTAAAGAAATAAAAAGTCAAAATATTATGCAATATTATTTTGTGATATGTAATAATATTTTATTGTGTGAATTATAGATAAGTCTAAAAATTTTACTAGCATTTGTCAATAAAATAACAAGACAATACATTTATTAAAAGGAGTGTCAATAATGAAAGTAAATAGATCTATTAACGTAATCGATTCACATACAATGGGAGAACCTACAAGAATAGTAGTAGGTGGTGTACCTGTAATACCTGGTAAAACAATGTCAGAAAAAAAAGAATATCTTGAAAATAATTTAGATGATTTAAGAACAGCTATAATGCATGAGCCGAGAGGTCATAAGGACATGTTTGGTTCAATAATTACACAACCAATTAATCCAGAAGCGAATATTGGAATTATATTTATGGATGGTGGCGGATACCTTAACATGTGTGGCCATGGAACTATAGGAGCAGCAACTGCAGCTGTTGAAACAGGAATGGTAGAAGTAACAGAACCTGTTACAGAGGTTGTATTAGAAGCACCAGCTGGTCTAGTAAGAGCAAGTGTTAAAGTAGAAGATGGAAAAGCAAAAGAAGTTTCATTCAAAAATGTTCCTTCTTTCTTATATAAAAGAGATGTAGAAATTGACGTGCCTACTGTAGGTAAAGTTACACTAGATATTTCGTTTGGTGGAAGTTTCTTTGCTATTGTAAATGCAAAACAATTGGGAGTTAAAGTGGAAACTAAAAATGTTAACAGACTTACAGAGCTAGGGTTAATGATTAGAGATATAGTAAATAAAGAGTTTGAAATTCAACATCCAGAGAATAAACATATAAAAAGTGTTGATTTAGTTGAGATATATGATTTACCTACAAATCCAGAAGCAACATTCAAAAATGTAGTAATCTTTGGAGAGGGTCAAGTAGACCGTTCGCCATGTGGAACAGGAACAAGTGCTAAATTAGCAACTTTATATGCAAAAGGTTTGATTAAGGAAAATGAACCATTTGTTTATGAAAGTATAATTGGAACATTGTTTAAAGGGAGAATAGTTAGTACTGCAAAAGCTGGGGAATTTGATGCAATTATTCCAGAAATTACTGGTAGTGCATATATAACAGGATTTAATCAAATGGTAATAGATCCGGATGACCCAGTGGGAAAAGGTTTTACATTTCAATAATAGATTTTAAAATATAAGGTCTATTTTGGAATAGCTTATATAAAGGTATTATTAAATATTATACAAGGGAGATGTTAATATTATGGTAACAGCAATTCTAGGCGCATTAGGAGTTTTTGGAGCTTGGTTTTCAGTAGTGTTTGTAAAGGATTTCATAAAACACAAAGATAACTTAGAGAACAATTCATGGGTAAAGGTATCAGGCATTGGGTTTTTAACAAACTTTTTTGATACTCTTGGTATAGGTTCATTTGCTCCTACAACAGCATTATTGAGAACATTTAAACAGGTGCAGGATAGAGTAATACCAGGTACATTAAATGTTTCTTGTACAATACCAGTTATGTTAGAGGCATTTATTTTCATTAAAGTTATTGAAGTAGAACCAATAACATTAATAGCAATGCTTGCAGCTGCAACTTTGGGAGCGTATTTAGGCGCTGGCATAGTTGCTAAGTTTAATGAAAGAACTGTTCAAATGACGATGGGTATTGCTTTATTAGTTACTGCTTTCTTAATGTTAGCAGGTAAAATGGCATGGATGCCAGGTGGTGGAGAAGCTATTGCATTAACAGGAGGAAAACTTGTTTTTGGTATTATTGGTAACTTCATTTTAGGTGCATTAATGACTGCAGGAATAGGTTTATATGCTCCATGTATGGCATTGATATACTTCTTAGGGATGTCTCCAGCGGTTGCATTTCCTATTATGATGGGTTCTTGTGCTTTCTTGATGCCAGTTGCATCAGTTAAGTTTATTAAAGAAGAAGCTTATAATAGAAGGGCATCTATGGGCATTGCACTTGCTGGTGCTATAGGTGTTTTCATTGCTGCATATTTAGTAAAATCATTACCACTTAATGTACTTGGATGGTTAGTGATAGTCGTTGTTACGTACACAGCTATAACATTATTAATAAAAGCTGCTAAAAATGCAGGTAAAGAAGAAGCAGTTACAGAGTAATATTTAGAAAAACTAATGAATAATAAAGCTTTCTTATCGTGCTTCAAAGATAAGAAAGCTTTACTTAAATCTAGTAGGAATATACAATTTGTAATGAATATGGATCTCTCAATTAAAGATTGAAATATGAAATGAAAACTCTAATTAGAAGAGTAAGGAGATGAGAATATGAATGAGACAATTTTAAGAAGGCTCGTGATAAAATCATTTCATATAAATGAAGTTATTTTTGATGAGAAAACAAATATATTGGGAAATGTTTTAGTAATCGATAAAAATATAATCAAATTTATGGAAGAGACAGAAGAATTAATAGAAAAGGTTAATATAGATATTATTGAACCTTCTAAGTACAATAGATATGTAAATACTATAATGGATGTGATACCTATTTCAACAAAAGTTCTTGGCACAATAGGAGAAGGTATAACTCATACTATTACAGGGGTTTATGTAATGCTAACAGGTATTGATGCTGATGGAAGACAAATGGGTGAGTTTGGTTCATCAGAAGGTATCCTTGAAGAACAAATGGTATTTGATAGAGCGGGAACGCCATCGAAAAGAGACTATATTATTCATATAGATGTTGTTTTAAAAGGTGGATTACCTTATAGCCGTGATCTAGTTATGGCAGCTCATAGAGCTAGTGATGTTTTTATTCAGAAGTATAGAGAGATATTAAAGAAGTTTGATGGAAGAGGTTGCACGGAATCTCATGAATATTTTGATAGAGTAAGACATGGTAAAAAGAAAGTAGTTATTATCAAGCAAATAGCAGGTCAAGGAGCAAATTATGATAATCAAGTTCTTCCTAATGAGCCAAGTGGTTTTGATGGTGCAAGATCAATAATAGATGTTGGTAATATGCCAGTCGTTTTATCCCCAAATGAATATAGGGATGGCGCAATTAGGGCAAATACATGATGAGAGGTGAATTGAAATGGGAATAGGACCTTCAACAAAGGAAACTACTCTACATCATTTTAGAGACCCACTTTTAGATGTGGTTTCTAAGGATACGGATGTCGATCTATTAGGTGTTGTAGTTGTAGGAACACCACAAGGAAATAGAGAAAAGTATTATGTAGGTAAAAGGGCAGCTGTACTTGCTGAAGCTATGAGAGCTGATGGAGTAATTCTTTCAGTTGATGGATGGGGTAATTCACATGTTGATTTTGCTAATACTATAGAAGAGGTTGGTAAGA
Organism: Clostridium sp. DL1XJH146; assembly: GCF_054819755.1. Taxonomy (NCBI): domain Bacteria; kingdom Bacillati; phylum Bacillota; class Clostridia; order Eubacteriales; family Clostridiaceae; genus Clostridium; species Clostridium sp. DL1XJH146. Next base: position 61,838 of record NZ_JBTVVN010000008.1, on the reverse strand, counting down.
GAAGAATTCCTTTAGTTGGAGTTACTTTTGTAGGAAAACAGGCTAAATTTGTAGTAACTAATAAATATATGGATACTATAGTGGATATTAATAAATCAGAAAAAGGTATAGAGACAGAAGTAGTAGGTGAAAATAATATGGATGAATTAGATTGCAAAAAGGCTTTGGCTCTTTTAAAGTTGAAAATGAGGAAAATGATATATTGATACATTAACATAAATTAATTACTAAAATTTACATTAATATAGGTTGTTATGGACAAACATAAAACTATATTGTAAAATGTAAATGATTAATGGAAGTAGATATATGTGTGGATTTGTGATAGGCCTTTTAAACTATATTGTGCGTTAATAGAGCTCGTGGTTGATTGTATTTCTACATTTTAATGCCAAATAGAAGTTATAACGCTTTGATTTGATTATTTTATCTTATCAAGGCGTTTTTTTAGAATATAAAATATAGAGAGGTGAGTGCAGTGTTTTTACATTCAAAAAGTATTTTAGTTAGCAGTGTTATGTCTAAAAAATTTAGTATGCTTAATGAAAATTGTGAATTGAATGAAGCTATAGAAACTATGTTAGAGAACAATTATGACGAGATTTTTATTGAAAATGATAAAAGAGAATTAGTTGGAATTTTGACTTTTGTTGATATATCTAAAATTATAAAAAATAATGATTATGACAAAATAACATTAAAAAAATATGCGAACCGTAATTTTATTAGTATAGGTTTAACAACAACATTATTAGAATGTAGAAATATGATGACTAAGAATAAAGTTGGAAGATTGCCTGTAATTGTAAATGGGAAATTAGTAGGAGTTATAAGGAAAAGTGAAATACTTGAATATCTTTATAAAACTATTGAGAATTCAAGCGTACAATTAGATCATGTCCTTAATTCTATATATGAAGCTGTTTGTGTTGTCGATATTGATGGTATAGTTGTTCTTTGGAATAAAAAGTCAGAAAAGCTTTATGGCGTATTGCAAAAAGATATTTTAGGTAAAGAAATAAAAGATTTTTTCCCTAATGCTTTGATATTAAAAGTTTTAGAAACTAAAGAAACTTACGAGGATGTTAAGCATGAACCTAAAAAAGATTTTCATATGATTATTAATTCTTCACCCATATGGATAGACGGAATATTCTCAGGAGCAGTAAGTACAGATAGAGACATTTCTAAAGTTAAGAAGTTAGCTAGTGAATTGCAGAAGGCAAATGATACTTTGAAATTTTTAGAAGAAGAAATTAAAAGGTATTCCAATAATGATTTTGGTGGTGTTGTGGGTAGAAGTAAAGAAATAAATGATAAAATTGAAATTGCTAAAAAGGTTGCTAGAACTAAAGCTACAATATTGATTACAGGAGAGAGTGGAACAGGAAAAGAAGTTTTTTCAAGGGAAATACATAATTATAGTGGGGAAAAAGGCCTTTTTGTACCTGTTAATTGTAGTGCCATACCGCAAGGATTATTTGAAAGTGAGTTTTTTGGATATGAACAAGGCGCATTTACAGGGGCTAATAAAAATGGCAAAATAGGATTATTTGAGATGGCTGAGGGAGGGACTATATTTTTAGATGAAATTGGAGATATGCCTCTTTTTATGCAAGCCAAGCTATTAAGAGTATTACAAGAAAAACAAATTATAAGGGTTGGTGGGAATAAGTATATTCCAATAGATACAAGAGTAATATCAGCAACCAATAAAGATTTAAATAAAATGATATTAGAGAAAAAGTTTAGAGAGGATTTATATTACCGAATTAATGTAGTGGAAATAAATCTTCCACCTTTGAGAGAGCGAAGAGAAGACATTCCTTTACTAATTGATGCTTTTTTAAAAGAGTTATCTCAAAAGAATAATAAGGAAATTCCTAAAATAGATAAAGAAGCCATGAAAATTATATTAAATTACCATTGGAAAGGAAATATAAGAGAATTAAAAAATACAATGGAAAATTTAATTGTATTAGCTAAAGAGAATACAATATCTAGTGATTTGATTCCAAATTATATGGTTAAAGAAATAAATAAAAAAAATACAGGGATAAATGATACTCTTGATTTAAATGAATCTATTAAGAAACTAGAAACAGAGCTTATAAAAGAAGCCTTGAGGTTATCTAAAGGAAATAAAGCAAAGGCTGCAGAGTTGCTAAACATACCAAGGACTACATTATATTATAAAATTGATAATTATAAGATTTAATAAATTCAAATAAAATTAAAAGTGTCAAAAAACTAACAAGTGACTAAAATTAGACAGATGTTAGTTTTTTGTTCTCTACAAGGCAGAATAGAGATGCCGTAATGAAAAAAGGGATACATATAAAAATAAAGTCGAAAATTAGACAAAAAGTTCATTTTCTATAAAAATTATTTATAATAAAATTATCTTAATAAAAAAAAGTTATACAAGTAAATTAGCCATTGTTGCTAAATAAACTGCAAGTTCTATGCAGTTTTATTTTTTTGGCACGTAACTTGCTACTATACTATTGTGAAAAAAAGTACAAACTGAATTTGAACATATTACATAAGGAGGTGAAATGATGAATATCTCTATATTACTAAAACAACATGTAGGAGCGCCATGTGAACCTATTGTTAAAGTTGGTGAAGAAGTTCAAAAGGGACAATTGATAGCAATTCCTAAAGGATTAGGAGCTAACATACATTCAAGCGTTTTAGGGAAAGTTATTAGTATAGATGATTTTAATATTTTAATTGAAGCTAACGATAATCAACCTGATGAATATATGAAAATTAAAGACGTAGAAAATAACCTTGAAGCTATAAAAGAAGCTGGTATCGTTGGAGCAGGTGGAGCAGGTTTTCCAGCCCATATTAAATTCAACACTGATTTAAAAGGCGGAACTGTCATAGTAAATGCTGCAGAGTGTGAGCCAACATTAAATCATAATACAATGCTATTAGAAGAAAATCCAAGTATTGTTATTAGAGGACTTAAATATGTGATGGAAATCACAGGTGCTGAAAAAGGTTTTGTTGCAATAAAGCCTATACATAAGAAGGCACTGTTGTCAGTGGCTAAAGCTTGTAAAGATGAAGAAAATATTGAAGTTAAATTTTTACCTAATATGTATCCAGCAGGTGATGAAAGAGTTATCGTTAGAGAACTTTTAGGAATTGTTTTAGAGCCGGGTGCATTACCAATAACTGCAAATGCTATCATTTCAAATGTAGAAACACTTAAAAATGTAGCTTTAGCTATTGAAGAAAAAAGACCAGTTATTACAAAGGATCTTACTGTAGGTGGTAGATTAAAAGAAGCTGGAGAAGGAAGAGTATTCTTCGATGTTCCTATAGGAATGCCAATATCACATTTCATAAATGAATGTGGTGGATATGTTGAACCACACGGAGAAATCGTAACAGGTGGACCGTTTACAGGAAGACATGGAGAAGAATCTACACCTGTTAATAAAACTTTAGGCGGAATATTAGTAAGTATGCCTTTTCCAACAGAAAAAAGAAAAGTTGGAGTTATTGCTTGTGAATGTGGAGCTCAGGAAGAAAGATTAACTGAAATTGCTAATGCTATGGGCGCAGAAGTAATAGCTACTACAAAATGCAAAAGAATGGTAGAAGTTAACGGAAGATATAGATGTGATAAACCTGGTACATGTCCAGGCCAAGCAGAAAAAGTTCTATATCTTAAAAAAGAAGGTGCGGAGGTTATACTTACTGGGACGTGTCAGGATTGAACTAACACAGTCATGCAAGTAGCTCCTAGGTTAGGAGTTCCCGTATACCATAGTACAGATCACGTTTTAAGGGCCTTTGGCCATAAACTTTATAGAAAAACAGATAACTAGCAAAACATAATTAGCAATGTGCAATTTGCAATGTTCAATTATGGATGATTTTCTTCCCTAATTGCTAATTGTAAATTGCAAATTGCACATTAAAACATAAACAAAAAGTTTTTATAAAAACATTAGTTTTTAAAATAACAATATTAAAGATTAAAGCAAAAAACAAGGAGGAAATTAAATGTCTATTACAATAGAAACTGCTAAGGAGCATGCAAATGATGTAGCGATTACATGTTGCAGATTTGAAGCAGGAACAGTTATTGAACCATCAAACATAGAAGATCCCAATATTGTACCAGATTTAGAAGCATCAGGTCTATTAGAAATACCAGAAAATTGTCTTAAAATCGGTGAGGTTTTAGGTGCAAAATTGAAAGTAACTGTAGATGCTTTAACAGCATTAACTACTGATGTACTTGAGGGTGTTACTGTAATGGAAACTGAAGAAGAAGTTGTAGAAGAAACTCCAGCAGTAGAAGCTGTAGCACCAGTTGAACCAATAGCAGCTGTAACAAGTTTTGCTGGAAATACAGTTAAAATCCACATTGGAGAAGGAAGAGATATCAACTTAGAAATTCCTTTATCAATTGCTGGTGGAGTTGTTGGAACACCTGCAGTTCAAGCTAATGTTGTAGCTGGGGAAGCTCCTGCACAAGAAGAAAAGAAATTAGAAGAAAAAATTGTAAGAAGCTTAAAAAGAAGACACTTTAAAATAGAAAAAGTTGAATTTGCAAAAGAAACTAAAATTGAAGGAACTATATTATATATAAGAGAAGATGTAGTTAAAGATGCAATTGCTTCTGAAGAATTAGTAGTAGACCTTAAGTTAGATATCATTACTCCAGAAAGATACAATGAATATAGTGAAACTATAATGGATATTCAGCCAATAGCAACAAAAGAAGAAGGCGATTTAGGAGTAGGTATTACAAGAGTTCTTGACGGAGTTGTTGTAATGGTAACAGGTACTGATGAAAATGGTGTTCAAATAGGAGAATTTGGTTCTTCAGAAGGAAGACTAGATAGAAACATCATGTGGGGAAGACCAGGATCACCAGAGAAAGGTGAACTTTTTGTAAAAACACAAGTAACAGTTAAAGCTGGTACAAATATGGAAAGACCAGGACCTATGGCAGCTCATGAAGCTACTGACATTATCACTCAAGAAATAAGAGAAGCTCTTAAAGCAGCAGATGATAGCTTAGTAGTAAATGAAGAAGAATTTAATCAAGTTCGTCGCCCAGGTAAAAAGAAAGTTGTAATAGTAAAAGAAATCATGGGCCAAGGCGCAATGCATGATAACTTTATATTACCAGTAGAACCAGCAGGAACACTTGGAGCAAAACCAAATGTTGATTTAGGAAACGTTCCAGTAGTTGTTTCTCCACTTCAAGTATTAGACGGATGTATTCATGCATTAACTTGTATTGGACCTGCTTCAAAAGAAACTACTAGACATTACTGGAGAGAGCCATTAGTACTAGAAGCTATGCATGATGAAGAAATAGATTTAGCTGGAGTAATATTTGTAGGTTCACCTCAAGTAAACTCTCAAAAATTCTATGTTTCTAAAATACTTGGAATGACAGTTGAAACTATGGACGTTGATGGTGCTATTGTTACTACTGAAGGTTTTGGAAATAACCACATAGATTTTGCAAGTCATATCGAGCAAATTGGTATGAGAGGAATTCCAGTAGTTGGAGTAACTTATTCTGCAGTTCAAGGACAATTAGTTGTTGGTAACCCATATATGGACGCTTTGGTAGACAACAATAAGTCAGCTCATGGTATTGAAAATGAAATACTTGAAAATAACTGCCTTGCACCTGAAGATGCTATCCGTGCTATGGCTATGCTAAAAACAAAAATGGCTGGAGAAGAAATCAAAGAAGCTGAAAGAAAATGGAATCCAAATGTTAAATTAAATAACGTTGAAGCAATAGAAAAAGCTACAGGAAGAAAAATAGAATTAGAAGCTAATGAGCAATCATTAGAAAAAAGTAAGAAAAGAAGAGAGATATACGAAGTAGAACAATAGAATGGAGTGAAAGTGATGGATAGACTTAAATATATATCTTCTGAAAAATTCTTTGAGGGAATTGTAGTAGATGTAAATGATTGTTCAGTTACTATGGATCTTAAAGGAAGAATGGGTCAATTAAAAGTACCAAGAAGGTTAGTAATAACAGAATATGAATTATTGGTAGGACAAGAAGTTGGTTTTATGATGAGCTATCCTGAAGTATTAGGTCCAGACGTTGATGAAGATTATGCTGAAATAGCAAGAAGAGAAAAAGAAGTAAAAAGAAAAGTAGAAGAAAATAAATAGGAGGTAAGAAAATGAGCTTAACTAGCGTAAAAGGACTACAGTCTGAAATATTTGTTCCAAATACACCTCCAGTAGTATGGACTCCTGTTACAAAACCATTAAATGAAATGGTTGTAGCATTAGCAACAGCTGCCGGTGTACATTTAAAAACTGATAAGAAATTTAACCTTGCAGGAGATACTGGTTTCAGAGTTATTCCAGGAGATGCACCAAGTTCTGAATTGATGGTTTCTCACGGAGGATATGATAACGCAGATGTAAATAAAGATGTAAACTGCATGTTCCCTATAGATAGGGTTAGAGAATTAGCAGAAGCAGGAGTTATAAAGGGAATTGCCCCAGTAAACTTTGGATTTATGGGTGGCGGTGGAGACGTTAATGTTTTCACTGAACAAACAGGTCCAGAAATAGCAAAACAATTAAAAGAAGAAGGCGTAGATGCAGTTCTATTAACTGCTGGCTGAGGAACTTGCCACCGCTCTGCCGTGATTGTGCAGAGAGCGATTGAAGCAGCAGGAATACCTACAATAATTATTGCAGCGTTACCTCCTGTAGTAAGACAAAATGGTGCACCAAGAGTAACGGCTCCGTTAGTACCAATGGGAGCAAATGCTGGAGAGCCAAACAATATAGAAATGCAAACAGCTATTACAAGAGAGACTTTAGAAGCTTTAGTTTCTATAGAAACTCCAGGAAGAATCAAATCTCTTCCATATGAGTATATAGCAGTACTATAGAATTTAATTTACTTTCCTACCTTTTCAAAAGGTAGGAAAGTATTAAAGAAATAAAAAGTCAGAATATTATGTAATGTTATTTTTTATAGTATTCATAAGCAGTTATATTATTTTATAATTTAATCATGAAAAAGGGTTAAAAAATTTACATATGTTTGTCAATAAAATAACAAATTCATTCATTAAAGGGGTGTCAGTAATGAAAGTAAATAGATCAATTAATGTAATTGATTCACATACAATGGGAGAACCTACACGAATAGTAGTAGGTGGTGTACCTGTAATACCTGGAAAGACAATGTCAGAGAAAAAAGAATACCTAGAAAATAATTTAGATGATTTAAGAACAGCTATAATGCATGAGCCAAGAGGACATAAAGATATGTTTGGTTCAATTATTACACAACCAACTAATGAAGAAGCCAACATTGGAATTATATTCATGGATGGTGGAGGATACCTTAATATGTGCGGACATGGAACTATAGGCGCTGCTACTGCTGCTGTTGAAACAGGAATGGTAAAAGTAACTGAGCCTATTACAGAAGTTGTTTTAGAAGCACCAGCAGGACTGGTAAGAGCGAGTGTTAAAGTTGAAAATGGAAAAGCAAAAGAAGTATCATTCAAAAATGTACCTTCTTTCTTATATAAAAGAGATGTAGAAATCGATCTTCCTACTGTAGGAAAAGTTACACTAGATATTTCATTTGGTGGAAGTTTCTTTGCTATAGTAAATGCAAAACAATTAGGTGTTGAAGTGGAAGTAAAAAATGTTAACAGACTTACAGAACTAGGTTTAATGATTAGAGATATAGTAAATAAAGAATTTGAAATTCAACATCCAGAGAAAGCACATATAAAAACTGTTGACTTAGTTGAAATATATGACTTACCTTCAAACCCAGAAGCAACATTTAAGAACGTTGTAATCTTTGGAGAGGGACAAGTTGACCGTTCACCATGTGGAACAGGTACAAGTGCAAAATTAGCAACATTATATGCTAAAGGTATGATTAAAGAAAATGAGCCTTTTGTCTATGAAAGTATTATTGGAACAATGTTTAAAGGAAGAGTAGTTAGTACTACAAAAGCTGGAGAATTTGATGCTATTATTCCAGAAATCACTGGTAGTGCATATATAACAGGATTTAACCAAATGGTAATAGATCCAGAAGATCCAGTTGGAAATGGTTTCACATTTCAATAATTAGTATTAAAAACTTAATTATTGAAAATTATTATAAAGTTATTATAAAATATTATTTAAGGGAGATGTAAATATGGTAACAGCAATTTTAGGTGCATTAGGGGCTTTCGGAGCTTGGTTTTCAGTAGTATTTGTAAAGGATTTTATGAAGTACAAAGACAATTTAGAGGACAATTCATGGGTAAAAGTATCAGGTATAGGTTTTGTAACAAACTTTTTTGATACTCTAGGTATAGGTTCATTTGCTCCAACAACAGCGTTGTTAAGAGCATTCAAACAGGTACCAGATAGATTATTACCAGGTACGTTAAATGTTTCTTGTACAATTCCAGTTATTATGGAAGCATTCATATTTATAAAAGTTATTGAAGTAGATACATTAACATTAGTTGCAATGCTTGCAGCTGCAACTATAGGTGCATATGTAGGAGCTGGAATAGTTTCTAAATTTAATGAGAGAGCTGTTCAAATATTGATGGGTGTAGCTTTAATAGCAACAGCATTCTTGATGCTAGCAGGAAAAATGTCATGGATGCCAGGTGGCGGAGAAGCTATCGCTTTGACAGGTGGAAAACTAGTAATCGGTGTTGTTGGTAACTTTATTTTAGGTGCATTAATGACAGCTGGTATAGGTTTATATGCTCCATGTATGGCATTAATATATTTCTTAGGAATGTCTCCAGCAGTTGCATTCCCTATCATGATGGGTTCTTGTGCTTTCTTGATGCCAGTAGCATCAGTTAAGTTTGTTAAAGAAGGAGCTTATAATAGAAGAGCATCTATGGGTATTGCAGTTGCAGGTGCTGTAGGTGTTATAATTGCAGCATACTTAGTAAAATCATTACCACTAGAAGTATTAGGATGGTTAGTAATAGTTGTTGTTACTTATACAGGTATAACATTATTAATGAAAGCTGCTAAAAATGCAGGTAGTACAGAAGCAGTTACAGAATAGTATTCATAAAAATAAATAATTAATAGAGCTTTCTCATCTTAATCTTCATAGATGGGGAAGCTTTATTTCAATAAAGGACACTTTATAAGTAGTAATGTGTAGTGTATAATTACTGTGAACTGTGAACTGTGAACTGTGAACTGTGAACTGTGAACTGTGAACTGTGAACTGTGAACTGTGAGCTATAAATAGCGTAAGGAGATGACAATATGGAAGAAACAATTTTAAGAAGGCTTGTTATAAAAGCTTTTCATATGAATGAAGTTATTTTTGGTGAAAAAACTAATATACGAGATAATACTTTAGTTGTTGATAAGAATATAATTCAATTTCTAGAAGAGTCGGAAGAATTGATAGAAAAGATTAATATAGATATAATTAAACCTGGAGATTATGATAGATATGTAAATACTATAATGGATGTGATACCTATTTCAACAAAGGTTCTTGGAAAGATAGGGGAGGGAATTACGCATACTATTACTGGGGTTTATATAATGCTTACGGGGATTGATGCTGATGGAAGACAAATGGGTGAATTTGGTTCATCAGAAGGTATCCTTAAAGAACAAATGGTATTTGATAGAGCAGGAACGCCATCTAAAAAAGATTATATTATTCATATTGATGTAGTTTTAAAAGGTGGATTACCTTATAGCCGTGATCTAGTTATGGCAGCTCATAGAGCTTGTGATAATTTTATTCAGAAGTATAGAGAGATATTAAAGAAGTTTGATGGAAGAGGTTGCACGGAATCCCATGAGTATTTTGATAGAGTAAGACATGGTAAAAAGAAAGTAGTTATTATTAAGCAAATAGCAGGTCAAGGAGCAAATTATGATAATATAATTCTTCCTCATGAGCCAAGTGGATTTGATGGTGGAAGATCAATAATAGATATGGGTAATGTACCCGTTATTTTATCTCCTAATGAATATAGGGATGGAGCAATTAGAGCAAATACTTGATGAGAGGTGAATTAAAATGGGAATAGGACCTTCAACTAAGGAAACAACTTTGCATCATTTCAGAGACCCTCTTTTAGATGTGGTTTCAAATGATACTGATGTTGATTTACTAGGTGTTGTAGTGGTTGGAACACCACAAGGGAATAGAGAAAAATATTATGTAGGAAAAAGGGCGGCGGTACTTGCTGAATCTATGAGAGCAGATGGTGTGATTTTATCAGCAGACGGCTGGGGTAACTCACATGTTGATTTTGCTAATACTATAGAAGAAGTTGGTAAGAGAGAGATTCCATTAGTGGGAGTAACTTTCGTTGGAACTCAAGCTAAGTTTGTAGTTACTAATAAATATATGGATACTATAGTAGATATTAATAAATCAGAAAAAGGCATTGAGACAGAAGTTGTTGGCGAAAATAATATGAATGAGCTAGATGCTAAAAAGGCTTTGGCTTTCTTAAAGCTAAAAATGAGAAAGAAAAAATAGTTTTTATTTTACATAAAACAACATTGACAAGGCTGAAAATTTAATATATACTCATAAACATCATCAAAAAACTTAATACTAAATTATCAAGAGTGGTGGAGGGAATAGGCCCTTTGAAACCCAGCAACCAGCTGAAAAGCCCGGTGCTAAATCCTACAGCGTAAGCTGAGAGATAATATTAAAATGCCTTTAACTTCTTTCAGTGATTCTGAGAGAAGTTTTTTTAGTTTTAATGAAAATAGGACAAGATGGCGCCTCTTGTTTTAGAAGTAAGTAAGGAGTGAAATACTTGATAGAAATAAAGAATTTGAATAAAAAATATATTTCCAAGGAAAAGTCTTTTGAGGCTCTTAAAAATATAAATTTATCTATTGAACACGGAGATATATTTGGAATTATAGGGCTCAGTGGTGCAGGTAAATCTACTTTGATTAGATGCATCAACATGCTAGAGAGACCTACTAGTGGAGAAATAATTATCGATGGCAAAGATATTGTAAAAGTTGGAACTAAAGAACTTAGAGAAATGAGAAAAAAAATAGGTATGATTTTTCAGCACTTTAACTTACTTATGAATTCAACAGTTTATGAGAATATAGCTTTTCCTTTAAAAATCTCTGGAATTAGTAAAAAAGAAATTGATATTAAAGTAAAGAAATTATTAGAAGTTGTAGACTTAGAGGATAAAAAGGATAGTTACCCAGCGCAGTTATCTGGAGGACAAAAGCAAAGAGTTGGTATTGCAAGAGCACTTGCTAATGATCCCGAAATAATATTATGTGATGAAGCAACTTCAGCCTTAGATCCAAATACTACACAATCTATTTTAGAATTACTGGAGGAAATAAATAAAAAATTTAATATTACAATCATTGTAATAACCCATGAGATGGATGTTATAAAAAATTTGTGTAACAAGGTTGCTGTATTAGAACAAGGTTCTGTAGTTGAAGAGGGGGATGTAGTTTCTGTTTTCTCCAATCCAAAGACTGATATTTTAAGAAGCTTCCTGCAAGAAAATAAATATTTCTTACCAGAGGATGTTTTGTCTATTGAAAAAAATGAAGGAATTGAACAAAAAGTCTTAAAGATACATTTTGTTGGTGAAAGGTCAAAAGAACCAATAATTTCAGATATGGTTAAAAAGTTTGATGTAGATGTAAGTATACTTGCAGGAAACATTGAAAATATTAAGGACACTAATTTGGGCCATCTTATTATTAAGATTTCTGGTAAGGAAGAATCAATAACTTCATCTGTAAATTACTTGAAAGATATAAAATTGACAGTAGAGGTGATTTAATTGATAGAAACTATTAGTAATTTATATATTCTTATCGTTCCATCATTGTTTGAAACTTTGTATATGGTGTTTTTCTCCACACTATTTTCAGTTATATTAGGTTTACCATTGGGGGTAATACTTGTAATAAGTGAAAAGGGGCATATTTGGGAACATAAAAAAATTAATGGGGTACTAGGATATATTGTAAATATTATGAGGTCTATTCCTTTTATAATTTTAATAATAGCAATATTCCCTTTATCTAGATTAATTGTAGGGACATCAATAGGATCAACTGCAGCAATAGTTCCTTTATCACTAGCAGCAACGCCTTTTGTAGCTAGGGTTGTGGAATCATCTTTAAAAGAAATTCCTTGGGGGATAATAGAAGCATCTTTAGCAATGGGGGCAACAACGAAAGATATAATTTTTAATGTGCTAATTCCAGAGGCTATACCGTCCTTAGTTTTGGGACTTACATTAACTCTTATTAATGTGATTGGATACTCTGCAATGGCAGGAGCCATTGGTGGTGGAGGTTTAGGAGATTTAGCAATTAGATATGGTTATCAAAGATTTAGGACAGATGTTTTGATAGGAACAATAGTTATATTGATAATACTTGTACAGATTATTCAGTCTGCAGGGAATAAAATTGCAGCGAAATTAGACAAGAGATAACACTTTATAGATAAATGTGCAATTAGCAATTAGCAATTTGCAATTGAGGATGATTTTGCTACGCAAAATCTTTGAACTTATGTAATAATTAAAGATTCTCGACAATAGGAGAGAATCATCATTAATTGCACATTGCACATTGCAAATTGAAAATTATCTTTTAAAAAGCATTGCAAATTGAAAATTATAAATAAACAATAACTATTAAAAATAACAACACTTATTGATACAAAGAAATATACAAACATAGCAAACAAAAAAATGGAGGGTTTAAAATGAAAAAAATAACTTTATTAGGGATAACAATTTTAACAATAGGAGCTGTGTTGGTGGGGTGTTCATCACAAAATAATACGGCAAATTCAGGAACAGATAGTCAATTAAAGAAAATAGTAGTAGGGGCTACACCGGCACCACATTCTGAAATATTAGAAGAAGTTAAACCAATTTTGGAAGAGCAGGGCATTGAACTTGAAATTAAAGAATTTACTGATTATGTAACACCAAATATTGCGTTGAATGATAAGGATATAGATGCAAACTTTTTCCAACATAAGCCATACTTGGATGAATTTAATGCTAGCAATAATATGGAGCTAGTTTCAGTAGGTAAAGTACATGTTGAGCCATTAGGAGCTTATTCAGAAAAAATAGAATCAATAGAAGATATTGAAGATGGTGCAATTGTAGCAATTCCAAATGATGCAACAAACGAAGGAAGAGCACTTTTACTACTTCAAAAACAAGGGCTTATAAAGCTTAAGGATGAAGAGGGTCTAACTCAGACACCTTTAGATATTGTAGAAAATGAAAAGAATCTTCAATTTAAAGAATTAGAAGCAGCACAATTACCAAGAGTTCTTCAAGATGTTGATTTTGCTATTATCAATACAAATTTTGCTCTTGAAGGTGGATTAAACCCAACTACAGATGCAATATTTATTGAAGATGCTGATTCTCCATACGCAAACATAATAACAGCAAGAGAAGATAATATGGATAGTGAAGAAATTAAAGCACTAGTAGAAGCTTTAAACTCTGAAGAAATCAAGAAATTTATTGAAGAAAAATATGAAGGTGCTATAGTACCGGCTTTTTAAAACATAGTGTGAAGTGCTGAATTTCAAAGTGTGAAGTGTGGAATGTGAAGTTTGAAGTTAAGGATGATTTTGCTATGCAAAATCTTTGAATTAATAAAATGATTTAAAGATTCTCTACCAAAGGGAGAGAATCAACCATCACTTCACACTTCACATTAAATTATTCTAAGCAACGCTTAAAATAATTTAGTAGTCCAGTTTTCACAATTCCATACTTCTGTAACTATGTCTTGATAAAATTCAGGTTCATGGCAAATCAAAAGAATACTTCCTTTATATTCTTTTAAAGCTCTTTTTAATTCTTCTTTTGCATCAACATCTAAGTGGTTAGTAGGTTCATCTAGAACTAGAATATTTGATTCTCTATTAAGTATTTTACATAGACGAACTTTTGCTTGTTCACCACCACTTAAAACAAGAACTTTACTTTCTATATGTTTGGTAGTAAGACCACATCTTGCTAAAGCAGCACGTACTTCATATTGAGTGTAGGAAGGGAACTCTTTCCAAACTTCTTCTATACAAGTGTTATGATTAGCTTCTTTAATTTCTTGCTGGAAATATCCTATATATTGATGGTCACCTAGTTCTACTTCACCAGAAATAGCTTTTAGTTCACCTAAAATACTTCTAAGTAAAGTTGTTTTTCCAAGTCCATTAGCACCAACTAAAGCAATTTTTTGACCGCGCTCCATAAGTAAATTTAATGGTTTAGACAAAGGTTCGTCATAACCTATTACAAGGTTTTTAGTTTCGAAAATTAATTTGTCTGAAGTTCTAGCTTGTTTAAAATCAAAAGTTGGCTTTGGCTTTTCTTTATCAAGTTCTATAAGATCCATTTTATCTAATTTCTTTTGTCTAGACATAGCCATATTTCTAGTAGATACACGTGCTTTATTTCTAGCAACGAAATCTTTTAAGTCATCAATTTCCTTTTGTTGCTTTTTATAGGCAGCCTCAACTTGTTTTTTTCTTGCTTCGTAAACTTGTTGAAAATTATTATAATCTCCAACATAACGATTTAGTTCTTGATTACCCATATGATAAATAAGATTAATTACACTGTTTAAGAATGGTATATCGTGTGAAATTAGAATAAAGGCATTTTCGTATTCATTTAGGTAGCGTTTCAGCCATTCTATATGCTGTTCATCTAAATAGTTAGTGGGCTCGTCTAAAAGTAGTATATCTGGCTTTTCTAGCAATAGTTTAGCTAGCAAAACTTTTGTCCTTTGACCACCACTTAGGTCTTGTACTTCTTTATCTAGTCCAACATCAGTAAGACCTAGACCGGATGCAGTTTCAGTTATTTTAGCATCAATTATGTAAAAATCATTATGATCTAATATGTCTTGGAGAGTACCGGTTTCTTCAAGCAGTTTCTCAATTTCATTAGCATCAGCAGTTGCCATTTTGTCATAGATATTAGTTATTTCATTTTCTAAATCAAAAAGATACTTAAAAGCACTTTTTAAAACATCATAGATAGTCATTCCTTTTTCAAGAGAAGTATGCTGATCGAGATAACCAACTCTCACTCGTTTAGACCATTCAATTGTACCGTCATCAGGTTCAAGCTTACCTGTTATTATGTTCATAAAGGTGGATTTACCTTCACCATTTGCACCTATTAATCCGATATGCTCACCTTTTAAAAGTCTAAATGATACATTGTCAAATATAGCACGATCTCCAAAACCGTGACTCAGGTTTTTTACTGTTAAAATACTCATTTGTTAACTCCTTCTCAAAATATTAATTGATAATTATACAGTATATATTAATACTGAATAAAGAGATGTTTTAGAAAAACTAAAATATCTCTTTATAATTTACATAAAGCATACATGCATATATTTCACAAGTATTATTATATAATAATTAGCTTGCATTTTATAGGGTTAATTTTAGCTAACAATATTGAGCAATAACTAAAACTTTAAATTTCCTCTCTTTGCAAATGTTTTTGTCTTCAAAAGCAAAGCAAAATTCTTTACAAATATCGGTACATGTGTGAGGAGGTCCTGCAATATATATTTTTTTAACCCTAAAGCCCAGTATTTCTCTTTTTTTATTAAGAATTACAACTCCTAGATTTATATAATGACCAGTGCATACATTTTTTAATTTTAAGTGTAACCTTAGAAGTCTTCCTTGACATTCTAAAAATACTTGTTTTGTTATAGATTTTGTTATTTCACATTTATCGAATTCATCACAAAAAGTTCCTTCACAGCAATCCTCATTATCATAACCAAATTCAAGTTCATTACAAATATCGCTTGTACAATCAGATTTTATATTGTCGTTTTCTTTTTTAAAAGTTTTATCTATCTCTATAGTAGTGTCTAATTCGCTATTAAGGTCTATTGTTTCATAATTTTCATTCATAGTATTTTCCACCTTCCAGAATTTTATTTAATTTATTTATAGCATTCCTATATATAATATTCATCAAAAGATGTGAATGTTAATCAATTATTATAGCAATAAGCTATTAAAAATATGAGTATAATTAATAATAAAAATTCTATAAAATTGCTTGTATCATGATGGGGAGTTCTATTATGGAAATCTATATCTAGGGTTGCTTCTTTTACAGTTTCACAGGGCATAAAATCAACAAAAAATTTTTTTTCCTTGCATAAACGATTTGTTATATTGTTAGTATAAAAATTATTCACTTCTTTTCGCATAGGATAACTTCCTTTTATCTTATAGTTAATATATATTATGACAAATATATTAACAAGGACACTTATTAATTAAAAGTTCTGAAAAAAATATTATTTAGGTTACATTTATATACTGCACTGCATAAAATATTAATGAAATAGAAACTAATCATCATAAAAGATTTGATTTTATCGGATTAAAAGAGGAGGATAAGTATGATAAAAAATGATTCAGCATCAGATGTTGAATATGAGAACTGGGAAGAAAATGATGGGAATGAAAGTTGTACTTCTAAGGTTTTAAATTCAACAACAATGCCATGTTGCACGAATAGGTGTATGCCACCCCATGTTAGAACCCCACATCCATTTGTGGCTAAAGTTCCAGTTGTTAAGAAAATATGTTGTGTAAATATTAATGTTAAATCATTCATTAAAATAGAAAAAACAGCTACAGATATTAAGAATATTGATAAAGAAGTATGTATAACACAATGTACACTATGTCCAATATACACTCCGTATATGGATTGTAAATATGATAATTACCAATTGTTTTTAGAGGGGTATGTGAAGAAAAATATTAGATATTGTCATCCAACATGTGAAAAAGAAGGAAAGACAGGATGTATTAGTGGAGATGTTTTATGTACAACATGTAAAATACCATTCGAATGTTCAACAAATGTTAAATTATCTAGCAGTTGTGAAAATAAAAATGAACCTTCTTTTCAAGATGAATTTGAAATGCTAGATAATAATAAGCTTTGTAAAGATAGCAATAAGAAACACTTAATTAATTATACTAATTATAGTGATCAACCTTATTGTGAATTGGTTAATTATATTATATCTGAATGTGATTTTTTGCAAAGACCAAGTGAAGAAGGAAACTTTAAAAAGTTAGAAGAAAAAATGGTCGTAAGTGTAACATTAAGAGTTATGCAAAATGAAGAGATGTATATAAAAAATCAACCTGAAATGAAATATGAAGAACATGAAGAAGAATGTGAAGACTGTTAATTTAAATAACAGTAACTATGAAAATTAATATAATAGATTAAACAGAAGAATAAAAAATAAATTTAGGAATAAAAAAATATAACCTAAGGATGTGAAAGTATTGAGTTATTATCCACATTATGATAGAAAGAAAATGTATGGAGAATATGAAAAGTATGAATGTGATAATGAAAAAGAAACTAAGAATCAAGAAAAAAAAGTAAAATGTGGTTGTTGTGAGAAAGATTGTTGTGGTAATAAAATATCAAAATACCGTTATTGCCCTAAAGGAGAGCCAATTAGAGATTCTATTTGTGACTGCTGTGTTAGACCAGTAGAATATGTGTTAAAACAGTTAATTGGAAAAGGTGAAGTTAAAATATGGACATCATCTATAATAGAATTTACTGGTATAATATGTGAAGTATGTGATTCACTTGTAACTTTTAATGAAAATGTAGAAGGGATTATAGTAATTCCTATTTGTCAGATAATAGAAATAAAAAATGATTGTTTGCAATCAATTGATTTGCTTAAACCTTGCTGTCGTAAAAGAACAGGGGAGTGCCGTTGTTGTGAGTGCCCACTTAGAAAAAAATTCGAAGAGTATCAACAAGGTAATTTAAAGGTAATTTATAGATTTATAGGAGATCCAGCTCCAATACCAACTGCTGCGGCAGTAGTTAAAGTTGGAGAGGGAGTAGTAATTTTATTTGATGGAACAGTTTATTATGCAGTACCAATTTGCAAAATAACATCTGTATCAGTTGCAGTTTAAACTTTCAAAAATTTATTAGAAACAGCTATAAGAGCTGTTTCTTCTTTATAATTATTAATTTATATTAGCTATAATAATTTTGAAAAGAGGTAAATATTAAAAATACTTATAGTAAAAATTAGAAATTAAAAATTTAGAAGGAGAATTATATATGTCAAAAAAACATAAACATAGAAATTACTATAAAAATAGTGAAGCGCAAGCTTCAGCAGATTTAGTTAAAATAGAAGAAAGTACAACAGTAAAAGAAGATTTCGAAGTTCAAGTTAGTAAAGCAGTTATTATCCAAGAATGTCCAAATAAATCTAGTGAACCAACTGGGACTAAAGCTTCAATTGTATCGTTAGTTCCTGTTTTAGTAGCTGATTGTGATGTTAATATAAATCTTGAAGTAATAATTCAATTTTCACAGCCTGTTTTAGAAGTGACGAAATTAAATAATGAAATAGTATTAACAAGAAAAGATTATTTGCCACAAAGTAGTACGTTGTTTTTAGATGGATTTGTAAGACAGTATATACAGTATGCCATTGTTAAATCCAATAAGAAAAATTCAATAGGTGGAGAGATTATGTTTTCTGTATTCTATATTCCTTTTAAAGCTACTACCTATGTCAAAATAATACCCCAAAAACTTAAAAAAGAGAATAATATAATAATAGTTAATAGTAATAGAAAAGATGTTTTTTGCGAATTAGCACATGCAAAAGTATCAGAAATAAATATAGAAGAAGAAAAGAATAATATAGATAGTTTTATATATAATGAATATACTTTCAAAAGAATAAAACAGAAAATTGCTATTTCATTAGGAATAAAACTTTTCCAAGATAGAGAGGTTAGTATTTAATAACATTAGAGTTTGTATTTTCTAAGATTAATTTTGGATAAGACTAAATTAAAGTATAGAATAGAGATTATATGAAGAATATAATGTTGACCATATGAATGGAGTTGGTGATGATAAATATAATATTAAACTAGATTTTAAGATTAAAGAGAATGAAGATTTAATTCAAATAACTAAATTTATTATGAAAAGTATGCATAGTACTGTTAGGTTTGTTAAAAGAGCTTTATGGACATGCCCTTCGGCACTCATTCACGATGAAGATGGAGAAATAATTGTGTAAATCAATTGATTCTATTGTCGAAGGTTGAAGGTACTATGGTAGTTACAAATATTTCTGTTTATTATGAAGGAAACATAGTATATTCTGCTGATGTTTTTTGTTTATTTTTTGTAAAAAGTAAAGAATTAAGTTTTAATTATAAATTATATAGTTATAAAATGGATATGTTATTATTAGAAGTAATATAAAACTAGAAGTAATATAAAACTAGAAGTGATGGTAGTTATAACTATTGATAGTTGCTTAACTAGAAATATTATTAGTAATTTAAAATAATTATACTATAAAAGATTTAGGAGGAAATAAATGAGAAATAGTGATGAAAGAGATGTAATTTTTTCGAGAATGAACTAATAAGAAGAATACTGAGCAATATGAAGATTATTATAAGAGAAATCCTGAAAAAAAAGAGAATGATGATATGTTAAGAGAATTACCTATGATGGGACAAGAAGGAACGGCAACTTTTAATCCAATCAATTCACCTATAGTTGATGGATGCTTTCATTTTCTTTCAGATATAAAAAGATATTCTGAAGGACAAGCTAATGCTGAAAAAACAAAGGTAGATTCAGAGAGTATTACAACAAAAATTAAAGGTTTAGCTAAGTATTACAATGCAAAGTTAGTTGGAATTACTAAAATGAAGGATGAACATTATTATTCTTATAGAGGAAGAGAAGCAGAAAATTATGGTGAAAAAATAGAGAATACTCATAAGTACGGAATAGTATTTGCAGTGGAGATGGATAAAGAAATGATATTTAGAGCACCACAAGTAAGTGAAGCTGTTGCAGTTACAAAAGGATATATTGATGCTGCAGTAATTGGAATGGTACTTTCATACTATATAAGAGAGCTTGGGTACGGGGCTAGAAATCATATGGATGGGAATTATCTTGTTGTAGCACCTTTAGTTGCAGAGGATGCAGGGTTAGGTGAAATTGGAAGAAATGGATTATTAATAACAAAAGAGTTTGGGCCTAGGGTTCGCTTAGGGATAGTAACAACGGATATTCCACTTGTTTGTGATGAAAAAGAAGGGTATGGGATAGAACAATTTTGTATTGAGTGTGGTAAATGTATAAGAACATGTCCTGCTAAAGCAATTCCTTCTGGAGAAAAAGAAGAGAGTGACGGCATACGTAAATGGAGAATAGTGGCAGACGAATGTTATAAAAGATGGAGACATTTAGGAACGGATTGTGGAATTTGTCTTGCAAGTTGTCCTTTTAGTGACGAAATTGACCAAGAATTAGTATTTAAAATAAAAAATTCTAAAGAAGCTAGAGAAAAAATACTAAAGGATCACGAAAGTAAATATAAGGTTAGACCTTTTATAAGTGATAAACCAGAATGGCTTAAGTAAATTCTGAATTTATAATTATATTAGAAAATCATCATTTGTAATAAAAAAAAGCCGGTGTGTATGAAGCACCGGCTGATAAGGGATTGTATAAAATCAGTTTATACAAATTTGTAATAATATGAAAATCTATAACTATCTTTGAACACGACCTGAAGCATCGCCGTCTTTAAGAGTGTTAACTTCATCTACAGTTACTAAGTTACAATCACCAGGGATTGTTTGTTTTAAAGCAGATGCAGCTACTGCAAATTCTAATGCATCTTCTTTGTTATCAAGCATCATAAGACCGTATATTAAACCTGAAGCAAATGAATCTCCGCCCCCAACTCTATCAATAAGTCTTATATCATAATGCTTAGAGTGGTAAAAATCATTACCATCATATATTAATGCTGACCATCCATTATCAGAAGCAGAATAGCTTTCTCTCAAAGTAGATGTAACATATTTAAATCCAAATTGTTCTTTCATTTCTTTGAATATTTTTTTGTATCCGTCTAATTCTAAAGAACCTGCTGTAACATCAGTATCACCTGGTTTAAAACCTAGAACTTTTTCAGCATCTTCTTCATTTCCGATACATACATCAACATATTCCATTAATGGTCTCATTACTGATTGAGCTTTTTCAGGAGTCCATAATTTCTTTCTGAAGTTTAAGTCAACACTTACTGTTACATTATGTCTTTTAGCAGCTTTTAAAGCTTCTTCAGTTACTTTTGCAGCAGCATCACTTATTGCTGGAGTAATTCCAGAGAAATGGAACCATTCAGCATCTTCAAATATTGCATCAAAATCAAAATCTGCGATAGTTGCTTCAGCTATAGCAGAATGAGCTCTATCATAAACTACCTTAGATGGTCTCATAGAAGCACCAATTTCTAAGAAGTATATTCCAAGACGTTCTCCACCTCTAGCGATGTAGTCAGTTTGAACTCCGAATTTTCTTAAAGAGTTTAAAGCAGATTGACCGATTGCATTATCAGGAAGTTTAGATACAAAGTGAGCATCTAATCCATAGTTTGATAAAGCAACAGCAACGTTTGCTTCTCCTCCACCATATACAACATCAAATTTCTCAGCTTGAACAAATCTTTGGAAATTTGGAGTAGTTAATCTTAACATTATTTCACCTAAAGTAACAACTTTTTTCATGAAAATAGCCTCCTATTTATTTATTATTTTCTCTAAATGCTTTTATTTTATCCACAAATTGTTTTGCAGTTTCTTCTACAGCTTTATAGTCACCAGTTTTAGCTCCTTTAGTTAAGCTACTACCTGCACCTACAGCAATTACTCCGTTTTTAAACCATTCATCAACATTATCTACATCTACTCCACCAGTAGGCATAATGTTTGCTTGTGGAAGAGGTCCTTTAATTGCTTTAACAAAACTTGGTCCAAATGCAGAACCAGGGAATAATTTAACAATATCAACACCTGACTCCATAGCAGTAACTACTTCTGTTATAGTCATACAACCAGCCATGTAAGGAACGCAATAACGGTTACATAATTTAGCTATTTCAGCGTTGAAATGTGGACTAACTATGTATTGAGCTCCGTTAAGAATTGCAACTCTAGCAGTTTCTGAATCAAGAACAGTACCAGCTCCTACAATTAATTCTTCGTCAGTGAATGAATCGCTAAGATCTCTGATGATTTCTTGAGCAAATGGAACAGTAAAAGTAATTTCTATTGCAGATACTCCACCTTTTATACATGCAGTTGCTATTTTTACTGCTTTTTCTTTAGATTCTGCTCTTACAACAGAGACAACACCTACATCAACAATTCTTTTTATAACTTCAAACTTTTTCATTAAAACTCCTCCGTTTCATTATATGAAATGCTATATCAAAATATAAAACTTTAAGACCATTATATAATGACTTTTTATATTTTTCAAGTCAAAAAACAAAAAAATAGACTATTTATTATAGCCTATTGCTTTAGAGATAATTGAACTGTATTTTTTAATCCATATAGGAAATTGTTTTTCATATTTTTCACTTAAACGAATAAGAGGGATAGAAATACTAATAGCACCAACGGCTTTACCATTATAACCTAGAATAGGTGCACCATAACATTTAATACCTAATTCATTTTCTTCATCATCAATTGAATATTGTCTCTCTTTTATTAATTGTAGATCTTTAAATAAATCATCTAAATTTGTAATTGTTTTTTCAGTGATTTGTTCTATATTTGAAATAGACCAAATATGTTTTACAGCATCTACTGAATAAGTTGATAATATTGCTTTACCTACTGAGCAGCAGTACATAGGCATCCTCTTGCCAATATTAGAATGCATTCTAATAGTAGCATTATTTTCATATTTATCAATATATATAATATCAGGACCATCTTGAATTACTAAGTGAACAACTTCATTTGTTAAATCTCTTAGTTCAGATAAATAAGGTCTTGCCACTTGTCTTAAATCATATTCATCAATTATTGAAGAGCCGATTTCAAATAGTTTATAGCTTAAGAAATAATCACTATCACTTTTTTTGTTAACATAGCCTAGATTAACTAAGGTTTGTAGCAATCTATGAACTGTACTTTTATGCAATTCTAGAACTTTACTTAATTCTGATATACTTATGCCTTGTGGATATTTTGATAACATTTCAATTATTTTAAATGTTCTATCTACTGATTGAACGTTTTCGCTCATTTTAAAACCCCATTCCATAATGTGATATATCTATTATAGTTTAATTTTCAAATAAATTAAACATTATTCCAATAAATTAAACATTATTTAGATATTGTCTAAATTAACTGAGTAGTTATTTTTAACAGTAGATAATACTATATTTGTATTAGTTTTTAATACCCCGGGTACGCTTTTTATCCTATTAAGTAGTTGTTCTAAAGTTGTTGTATTTTTAGTAATTATTTTTATTATATAGTCGTAACCACCAGCAGTATAATGACATTCTGTTATTTCGTCTTCTTGAAATATAAATTCCATAAAAACTTCTGTGAATTGAGGTCTTTCTAGACTTACATTCATAATTGCAGCAAGCTCTTTACCTACAGTGCCACTATCAATAATAGTTGTATAGTGTTTTATTACACCTGATATTTCTAATTTTCTAATTCTTTCTGTTGTGGCAGATAATGAAAGATTAACTTTTCTACTAATATCGGATGAAGAGATTCTGGAATTTTCTTGTAAAATTTTAAGTATCTTGATATCGATATTGTCCATACATTAACTCCTTTATAAAATAAATTCTATTATAAGTTATCAATTCTAAATAAATAATAGCATTACACCGTAATATATTCAATATATATAGATAATAGAAGCCAAAATTAAATGAAAAATATATATTGACGGGAAAAAGTATTGTAAATTAAAAAAATAGGAGGTTATCAATATGACAGTAAAATTACAAGAAATTGATTTATTAAGAGAAAGGACTAAAGCTACCTATGAAGAAGCAAAAGAAGCGCTAGAAAAAAAAGATGGAGATTTAGTGGAAGCATTAGTTTATCTTGAAAAGAAAAATGGATTAAAGAGAGATAAATATAGTGAAAAAGAAGGAGAGTTTAAGAAACAAGCAAAATCTTTGTTAAAAAAACTTATTGAGATAGAATTCATAGTACACAGAAGTGGTAAAACAGTAATCAATGTTCCTATACTAATATTGTTATTAGCAACAATAGCTGATTGGCCATTTGTTATAGTTGGATTGATAGTGGCACTATTTACTGGTAATAGAATAAAATTTACAAACAAAAATAAAAAAATGGGAGTTAGTAAAGTGTTTGATAGTATGAGCAATGTAGTGGATAGTTTTAAAAAGGAAAATAAAAGAAGAGGAAAAATAGAAGAAAAAAGAGAAGTTAATATTGATTAATTTTGTTATAAATATAAAATAAGAGTAGTGGATTAAGATAAAGTTCAAGCAAGAAGCTTGTATAAATTTTTTGAACTTTTTAGTAAAGTCTATCGTATATAAGATAAGAGTTACAATTTTAAAATATATTAATTTAAAAATGGAGGATTTACTTATGAAGAAGACAAAGGGTATTTTAGTAATAATGGCTTTAGCAGTAATTTTTGCTGTGGGGTGTAGTAATGGTACAAATGGCAATGTAAATAATAATATTTTAGAAAATACTGCCAATGAAGATGGAAATGGCAATATGGGAAATGAAATTAATGAAGAACTTCCAATTAATGAAGAAGGGAATCCAGGAAGTATTAGTGGATCAATGATTATGCCTGATATTGTTGGGGAAGTATTAGAGGTAAGTGAGGATGGTCTTAGGGTTTTAGTAGATAGTAATACAGAGTATGTTCAAGGTCAAATATGGATAACAATAACAGACGAAACAAATTTCTTTGAAGATGGGGAAGCGCTTCAAGAGGAGTTTTTCTCAGATGTTTCAAGGGATTTCAAAGTGGGAAATAAAGTTTCTATTGTATCAACGGGTGCAATAGCAGAATCTTACCCTATGCAGGGTGTTGCAGCTGCGGTTTATTCAAATGAAGAAAATGCAGAATAAAAGGAGCAGTGGGGCAGTATATAGATTTGTGTAAACACAAATCTATATACTGCTCTCTTTTTATTGTCACTTTGTATTTTGCTCTTTTTCTTCAAATAGTTTTTTTAAGCTATTGAACCACTTAGAGGTACGTCCATTAATAATAATGGCATTTGAAAATGATTTGTCATTATCTAACTAATTCTTTTTCTATGATATAATAGATTAAAGATAAACTTTCGAGCTTTAGTGAATAATTGACTGGATTTATGGATAAAATCATAAATAAAAATTGTTGATTTTGAGAGAATACCAATAGACAAGATACATACCACATTTCATATTTTAGAAGATGACACTGGGTATAAATTGACAGATATACTAGAAGTACATTTTTTAGAATTACCCAAACTTAAAAATTAGAAAGTTTAAAAGATATAGATGACCCTATACTAGAGTGGCTAGAATTTATAGATGCGACAGGTTTGAGTGAAGAAGAAGTTGAAAAATTGAAAGAAGAGTTGAATTTATAAAATAAGAACAGTATTAGGAATGTAAAAAAGAGTAGAATTGAATCTACTTTTTTATTATAATTAATATAGAAAATAAAGTGAAAAGATTGCTTAAATATTTTAAAATCAATTATTATTGGAGGTGTTGTAATGGATGAAAAAAAATTAGAATTTGTTATTTTTGCGTTGAGAGCTTGTCAGAAAAATTAGGAATGAGTCCTAAAAAAGTATATGAATTATTGAAAGAAGTAAGTGTGTTGAATGATTATATTATACCGAGTTATGAACCATTACACTCTCAAAGTAAAAACTATATAGTAGAAGATTTAGTTGAAGTTTTGAAAGAAAGGGGAGCATTAAAATGATAGTGTACCATGGTTAGTATTGCGTGGTTGATAATCCTCAAATATCTTTTTCAAGAGATGCTTTAGATTTTGGAAAAGGTTTTTACATAACAGCGATTAAAGAACAAGCTATTAATTGGACATATAAATTTAAAAGAAGAAGTAAAAAGGGATATTTAAATATCTACGAATTAGATTTAAATAGAATTAGAGAATTATATAGAGTTAAAGAATTTTTAAGTTATGACTTAGAATGGCTAGACTTTATTTTAGACTGTAGAGAAGGAAGTAGTATTTTCTTGAAGTATGATTTAGTTATGGGTGGTATAGCTGATGATAGAGTATATAATACCATAGAACTATTTAAGGATGGATTAATAGAAAAAAAAGAAGCTTTAAAAAGATTACAATATTATAAACCAAATGAGCAAATTTGTATAATTAATCAAGAAATTATTGATATATATTTAGTATATATAGAGAGTAAGGAAGTGTAGAATATGCTAGCAAATAGAATTTTGATGCAATCCTTATATAAAAATATAATATTAGAATTTTCCCGAAAAACAGGTAAAGATTTAGAAGAAAGTATGGATTATTTTTACAAATCACAAACTTATGAATTAATAAGTGAAGGAGTAGCAGATTTGCATTGTAAAGGCATTATATATCTAACAGATGAATTGATGTTAGAGTATGGGATCATTGAAAAAAAAGGGTATCCAAAGGATTTAGTACATTAACTCAAGGATTATTCTTAAAGTATTAGTAAGGTCCTTTTACATTAAATTGGGAATTTGAATTTTTTCGTGTGGAGATTTTTAGAGCGATAAATAGAAATAGAGATAAAAAATAAAAGTAGTGAAGATCGCTACTTTAAAATATATATTTACAAATTTGTTTGATAATTATTAATATACACTAGGAGTCTTAATGAGACTGCTTGATGGCTCACTTGCTTGCTTTTATGATGAAAATTTTCGAATAATAATTGCTATTATGATTAAAATTATTGAAATAAAGCTTGAAATTCTAATGATTAAATTTTTCTCGGTTTTACTAAAAGATAATAAAAAAAGTATTATAAAAAGTAGAAGCAAAGGTAAACCAGGATTTAACTTGAATTTCATAAATTAACCTACTATTCATTATTATGAAATTGAAAATAAAATAATACTTTTTGATAATCTATTTTCAAGTAGATATTATTGTAAACTAATGAAGTAAAAATCAAGATTCATATACAGTATGTGAGTCTTGATTTTTACTTATCTAGAATTTATTTATTATCGAAATATTCAATAATATTGGCAATTCCATAGACAGCAGTACAAAAACCAGCAACAATAAGAATAGCACCTGATGCTAATAGTCCTGCTATAAATACTAGTGCACCACCTATAAAAGCAAATATACCTTCTCTTAAACCGCCACCATTTATCAAACTAAGTTGATGATCATTTAAAGTTGCAAAAGTAGACATAAAATATCTCCTCAATTAGTAGAGTTATAACTTGATAATTCAAATATTTACATTAATAATAATAAAGATATATATAATATTATCTTCTTGTAGCATTAATTGCTTTGCTAAAACAATCAATAGACATGCCGTATAGTGTTACTGCCGTTCCGGCAGCTTCAAACCCAACAGCAGAAGAAACCCCAAAAGTAGCAACAGTACATAAAAAAGATTCAAGAGAAACAAGAGTTAAAAAAAGACCTCCACAAAAACAAATAGTACCAGCAGTAGTATAAGCAATTACTGTTGTTATACCGCCACCATTAACAAAGTCCAACTCATCATAGCCCAACTCACAAAAAGCACCACTATAATTCAAAGTCATTTCCATTCCATTCACCTCCTTTAATTCTAAATTATTGAAACAAATATGTAAACCCTTGGCCAAAAGAAAGTTTTAAATCAATGCACAATTCACAATGCACAATCCACAATTAAGGATGAAATTTTTTTTGCGGAGCAAAAATTTCTTTATCTAATTAGCCTTAAACAATTTTGAAATCATCCGAAAAATATAATCTGCGGAAATTTGAATTTTTTAGTGAGGATATTTTTATAGAGGTAAAATAGAAATAGAGATAAAAAATAAAAGTAGTGGAATACCACTACTTATAAACAAATATTTACATAATTGTTCATAAAATGTTAATGACCCTCGAGGGTTCTTGCAATGATTCGAAGCGAAGCGGAGAATTATTGCTTTGTTGATATAAGAGTTGTGATTTAAGACGAATTAATTTTAAAATGGAGGGTTTACTTATGAAGAAAAAAAGCAGCATTTTAGTAATAATGGCTTTAACGGTAATTTTTGTTGTAGGGTGTAGTAAGATTACAAATGGCAATGTAAATAATAGTACTTTAGAAAATACTGCGCATATAGAGGAAAATGATAATATGGGAAATGATATTAATGATGAGATTCCAATTAATCAAGAAGTAAACTCAGGAAGTATAAGCGGTTCCATGATTGTGCCTGATATCCTTGGAGAAGTATTAGAGGTAAGTGAGGATGGTCTTAGGGTTTTAGTAGATAGTAATACAGAATATGTTAAAGGTCAAATATGGATAACAATAACAGAAGAAACAAATTTCTTTGAAGATGGAGAAGCATTGCAAGAAGAGTTTTTCACAGATGTTTCAAGGGATTTCAAAGTTGGGAATAAGGTATCTATGGTATCTTCAGGAGAAATTGCTGAATCTTATCCTATGCAGGGTGTTGCAGTTGCAGTTTATTCAAATGAAGAAAAAGCAGAATAAAAATATAATGAATAAAATCATTAAATATTGTTGATTTCGAGAGAATACCAATAGATAAGATATATACTACATTTCATATTTTAGAAGATGACACTGGGTATAAATTAACAGATGTACTAGAAGTACATTTTTTAGAATTACCCAAACTTGAAAAATTAGAAAGTTTAAAAGATATAGATGACCCTATACTAGAGTGGCTAGAATTCATAGATGCGAAGTCAGGGGAGGGAATGCAAATGTTAGCAGAAAAAAACGAGAATATAAAAACAGCCTATGAAATACTTCAAAGAGTTAGTAAAAGCAAAGAGGCAAGAATTGCTTATGAGGCTAGACAAGCAGAAATAATGGATCAACTAACAAGAGAAAAAACAGCTAGAGAAGAAGGGGTAAAGCAAGGAATTGAACAAGGAATTGAACAAGGAATTAAAAAAGGAATTATTAAAACAGCTAAACAATTGCTAATAATGGGAATGAAAATAAAAGAGGTAGTCAAAGTAACGGGTTTGAGTGAAGAAGAAGTTGTAAAATTAAAAGAAGAATTAAATATATAAAATTAAAATAGCGAAAGGAGTTTGAAAAAGAGTAGAATTGAATCTACTCTTTTATTTTGTATAATTTGTGAAATAGCTTGTGACTGGAAATATTTATATCAGCGGAGTGGCTCCAGAAGATGAATGACGTAAAGAATTCGTCTTCTGGGTGCTACCAAGAACCGCCTCCACCACCTCCACCACCTCCACCGGAGTAACCGCCACTACTATTGGAATTAGAAGAAGGAGTGGAGCTAATACTTGACATAGTACCACGCATGTTACTTGTAAACTCATCAGTATCAAATCGCTTATATCCAAAGTACCAAAATGGAGATCTCCTATCCATTACTGTCACATAATTCAACAGCTTATTCCACTCTTTACTTAACCCTAACACCATAGCGAAAGGCAATAGTGAATATATATATGAAGAATCTCTTAGGTTCCGATTATTAATGTCTTCAGCATGAGCCTCATCAATATAGATTTTAAAGCCCATAATCTGACCCATCATTTCTATGCCGTATGGGGTGTAATGTTTCACAGAACCAAGAATCACTAACCCTACTTCATATAAAACAACTATACCTAATAGTAACAAAAAAACTACAGGATAACACTTCCACAGCAAGGATATATACGACCAATTTCTAATTATCAAAATCACAGCAATACCAATCATTACTAAGATAAACATACTACCTGTAATTAATTCCATTGGCTGTCTTTTTTGTCTGAAAATCAGTAATATAACTATACCACCTATTGTAAATCCGATCATGATTAACAAAGATAGACCCGCAGCAGACCAGAATCCAATTTCAAATAAATTCAATCCAATCATAATTGTCATAACTGTAAACAGTAGCATCATTCCAATAAAACCGATGATAACATTTCCCTGAACGTCATCAGCCAATATATCCTTATCCCCTGAAAACCTCTGCTCAATGGCTTGCTGTGCTGTATATAAATTCTCGTGAAAACTCATCCTCAGCTGAGACTTATACACTTTGTCGCCATTTCCGTGTGCAAACAGGTCTTTGAACAACTGCTGCTCATAGGCTTGCTTCTCATTACCTATATCCTTTATTTTAACAAACTGTGCTTCCTTTTTAATCAAACTGCCTTTCGTATTCTCATGAATCTCCAGATAACCTTCCGTTGCCCACTGTAAAATTAATGAAGAAATATCCTCATACTGTATGGATTCACCTTTGTAAATATATGCTAGTTCAGCGCAGTTTAATCCTTCAGGTGGTTGATCTACCAGTACCGGCTTTATTTTCTTTTTATTATTTTTCATAAAAAAGAAAACCAGAATTCTGCAGAAAATCATACCCATAATACCAAACAGAATCAATACCAAGTTCTGACTAATCCAAGGCTCTGAATCTTCATAATACCCTTGCGGTAAAGTCAGGGCAATGGTAATCCCCTCATTAGGCCAGAGCTGCTTATAGGTCTCAACATGAATCATATTACCTTCCAACGTATAATTCGCGTGTTCATTACTGGTATTACCCAAATATCCGGTTGTAATATTCAATTGCTCAGGATCAAACCCTTTAGGCATTTCAATGGTAAATCGTGCTTGGTCAATAAAAACATCCCACTGTGTACCAATAATGTTAAAATAAAATTCATCATAACTATCATATATATCATCGTTACCCGCATAGACGTAAGAAATCTTATAGGTTTGAAGTCCTGACACATACTCTTTTTTTTCACCAATCTGAATTCTATACAAATCCTTCTTACTGCTTACATCAGCTTCAAGCTCATTACCGCTGCCATCAGTTACTTTAACATCTGTTATAGCATGTCTCAACCCATTGTATTCTCTATCGATATCCCGGTAAATACCATGCCGATTTTCATAGAACTCTACCGATATGGTTTCTGTAATTTCATAGTTGTTGTTAGGTAGCACATTAATATATACATCATAATCTCTAATATCAAAGTACTCATCTGCCGATATTTCGGGACTTATAAAACTCAATAAACCCAAAACCATTATTAGCACCATAGTTACTTGCAGCTTCTTCATATTAAAACACCTCCCCTGTAATCAAGCAATGATATTGAACGCTCTTTTACCTGCTTTTATTGGATACACTATGCTCCAGTGATTCATAGAACTTAATAATCACAAATGCAACTATAATTCGGGCTTACATAATAGTCATAATAAATTGTTAATATGCCATAGGGGTATTAGTGAGACAGCTTGATGTCTCACTTGCTTGCTATTAAATCTACATTAAATCAATACAGATAAACAGCAGAAACATTAAAAACAGTATTGTTACCTTGACTTTTGTGCTCAACTTTTCAGTTAAGATGATGGTACTGATTAACATATAAGGAAATAGGAATAACCACATTAATACCATAACTATTTTATCAATCTTACTGTCTTTATCCTGTTCCTGAGCCCTTTCTGTTTTTTTATGGACTGCCGGGTTATCTGCCTGCTCATCAGCAGTGTTTTTATAATCCATGATATTAACCTCCTCAATTTTATCTATAAAACGATTAACGACCTTACGAGCAAGCACATCAAAATTCTTAATTACTTGAATGTTGATGAAGATGAAGCAATTCCCTTTGCTTTGATTCGAGGTTATCGGCTTCGTGTAGAATGTTAGGAGAATTTACATTTAAAGTGAGTTTAAGGAATATAAATGATGTTAGGAATTCGCCTTTTGTTTGCTAGCTTTAGTTTGTTGACTACTGCTATTAATATATGATAATTTTTCCTAATTTAAGGATTTTAAGTTCAAAACCATTCCATTCACCTCCTTTAATTCTAAATTATTGAAATGAATATGTAAACCCTTGGCTAAAAGAAAGTTTTAAACCAATGCACAAAGCACGATTAAGGAGGAAATTTTTGCGGTGCAAAAATTTTTTTATCTAACTAATTCTTTTTCTATGATATAATAGATTAAAGATAAATTTCCTAGTTTTAGTGAATAATTGACTGAATTTTTGGACAAAATCATAAAGAAATAGTTACTAAAACAATAGGAAGTGAATATAATATTTTGAATAATAATAGTAAGTTAAGCTTAAATAATATTTGTTATAATGATGATTTTATAATGTCACCAAAGGTGGATTTTGTTTTCAAATTAATATTTGGAGATGAAAAGAATAAAGATGTTTTAATTGCATTTTTAAGTGCTGTTTTAAAATTACATAAGGAAGAATTTAAAGGAATAGAATTATTAAATACGGAACTTTTAAGAGAATTTAAGGAAGATAAAAAAGGTATTTTAGATGTAAGGGTGAAAACAAAAAAATGATGAGCATATTGATATAGAAATACAAATACTACCTACAGAATTTATGGCAGAAAGAACTTTATTTTATTGGTCAAAGATGTACAATAGTCAAGTAGTGCCAGGAGATACTTACGATAAACTTAAAAAATGTATAACAATAAATATTGTTGATTTCGAGAGAATACCAATAGATAAGATACATACTACATTTCATATTTTAGAAGATGACACTGGGTATAAATTAACAGATGTACTAGAAGCACATTTTTTAGAATTACCCAAACTTGAAAAATTAGAAAGTTTAAAAGATATAGATGACCCTATACTAGAGTGGCTAGAATTCATAGATGCGAAGTCAGGGGAGGGAATGCAAATGTTAGCAGAAAAAAACGAGAATATAAAAACAGCCTATGAAATACTTCAAAGAGTTAGTAAAAGCAAAGAGGCAAGAATTGCTTATGAGGCTAGACAAGCAGAAATAATGGATCAACTAACAAGAGAAAAAACAGCTAGAGAAGAAGGGGTAAAGCAAGGAATTGAACAAGGAATTGAACAAGGAATTGAACAGGGAATTAAAAAAGGAATTATTAAAACAGCTAAACAATTGCTAATAATGGGAATGGAAATAAAAGAGGTCGTCAAAGTAACGGGTTTGAGTGAAGAAGAAGTTGTAAAATTAAAAGAAGAATTAAATATATAAAATTAGAGTGGCTGAAGCAGTTTGAAAAAGAGTAGAATTGAATCTACTCTTTTATTTTGCATAATTTGTGGAATAGATTGTTGCTGAAAATATTTACAAACGCGAGGTACTTCCAGAAGATGAATGACGTTAGGAATTCGTCTTCTGGTTGCTAAAATTAATCCTCATTTTGTTTAACGGGTTTATTTAAGATATATTATATTTGGTATATAATATGAAGAGAATATTACAGGTATATATTTTACACAATCTGCCAGTGCGTTTGGTTTGAACATTTGTTTTTATCATGATATAATTACTTAAAGACTCAGCAATATAGGGTGGTGAATTTATGGAAAATGAATTTTTATTAAAAGCTATAGAAAATTTGCTAGATAAAAAAATTGAGCCAATAAATCAAAGATTAGATAAAATCGATCAAAGATTAGACAAATTTGACCAAAGATTAGATAAAGTAGAGGAAATTCAAAAGGAAATAAAAGTAACACAAGATACAATATTGAATTTTATCACTCAAGCTGATACTGAATTTATGAAATTAGAAGAAAAGACAAAAGATATAGATAAGATTAAGAAAATTATTAATATTAGTAATGTTAAGTAATAATTATGAAATGAGTTTATTAAATTTTTGGATTGTATGGTGAGTGAATAATTGATTATAATGAGTAAAAGCTAGCTTATTTAAGCTAGCTTTTTTCAATAATTGAAGTAGATAGAGATTAAACTTTTTTCCTAACCACAAAATTATCCTCGATTAGTAACCAGTTTTGAGGAAATTCATTTCCAAGTACCCAGTAGAAAAATCCTCTGATGCCCAATTGCTTTACTAGATCAAATTTAGCTTGTATACTTCGTGCATCTTCAAAACACACTATATGAGATTTTTTAGCTTCATCTACATAATTAAAGTATGGTGATTGAGCCACATAATCATATTTTATTTCAGCACCGTATTTTTCAGCAAGGAGTATTGCTTCTTGATGGTCGATTGCTTTTGCAAATTTACCACCTTTTACGTAAGGTAATGTCCAGTCATATCCATATAGAGGGATACCCATCATAATTTTATTCTTAGGAACTTCAGAAATAGCATATTCCATAATTCCTTTTACTTTGTTTATAGGAGCAACAGGAAGTGGTGGACCGCCTGACCAACCCCATTCATAGGTCATAAAGAAAATAAAATCAACGATTTCACCTTGAGATTTATAATCATGTCCTTCATATAAGGTTCCCTTTTGATCTGCTGATGTTTTTGGTGCTAGGGCAGTAGAAATATAATAACCTTCTTTTTTTAATATAGAAGCGGCTTTTCTTAGAAAATTATTATATCTTTCTTTATTTTCAGCACCTAAATATTCAAAATCAAAATCTAATCCTCCATATCCTTTTTCTTTCATAAGTTTAATTGCTTCATCTAATATTTTATCTTGTAGTGCTTCATCAGTAAGAATATATGTTGCTAGATCTTGGCTGAAAGTACCATCCTCATAATTGGTTAGGACCATTAGAGGTAATACATCATCTTTGTAAGCTGCATTTATGGTAGATTGGTCATTGATTGATGTTAGTGTCCCATTACGATTTATAGCATAGCTGAATATACTTAAATAAGTTAAATCTTCTCCTATTTTATCTACAACTTTAGGGGAATTATCACCTGTAATATTTAAATCAACATAAGCTCCTACATCAGCATAGCGACGAGTCTTTTGTGGTATATATAGCCTTAAGCCTATAGGAACTTGATAGACATTCATTATTCCATTAATTCTCATAAGTTCATCAGTAGAAATATTATATTGCCTACCAATTTGATATAAACTTTCTCCTGGTTTCACCCAATGGTAGCTGCCATATATAGGAATAACTATTGATTGGCCAACAACTAAATTATTTGGATTTGGTATTTCATTTGATCTAATCAATGTATCTAAGGGAACACTATAGGTTTGAGAAATACCCCATAGGGTTTGACCTTTTCTAACAACATGTATTTGCAAAACAATTCACCTCTTTATATTCTCTATCTATAATATATTCTTTTGAATCATTATATGTGAGGGGAGTATTTTGGAAGATTGCGTCTATAAAGTGAAATTTAATATAAATGGGTGGGAATCTACTGAAGGATTATAAATTATTAAGAATTTTACATTGATAAGAGGATGGATATATGCTATATTAATATTATAAAGCATAGTATACTATGCTTTATAGATAAAAGTGTTTTTGTGTTACGTAAGTTATTATTATATATTTTTGGTTTAATCTTATATTGTTATAAAGGACAGAGTGTAGACTTAAGTATGATGTTGCAAAGCAAAATCAACTTTTAAACTAAAGATTTCCGAAGTATGAGGAAATCATCCTAAATTGTGCATTGTGAATTGTGCATTGTGTATTGAACTATTAAATAGGGGGTATTTTATGAAGAAATTAATGACAGGAAATGAGGCAATAGCAAGAGGTGCTTATGAAGCTGGTGTTAAATATGCAGCTGCATACCCAGGGACACCAAGTACTGAAATACTTGAAAACGTTGCCCAGTATAAAAAGGATATCATCGCTGAATGGGCTCCAAATGAAAAGGTTGCTTTAGAATCAGTTATTGGAGCATCAATAGCAGGAGCTAGATCACTTGCAGCTATGAAACATGTTGGGGTAAATGTAGCAGCAGACCCTTTGTTTACTTTTGCTTATACTGGAGTAAATGGAGGAATGGTTTTAATTTCAGCAGATGAGCCAGGACAGCATTCTTCACAGAATGAGCAGGACAATAGATATTATGCAAAGTTTGCAAAAATACCGTTGTTTGAACCATCTGATAGTCAAGAATCAAAGGATATGATAAAGGCTGCATTAGAGCTTAGTGAAGAATATGATTCACCAGTTATGGTTAGAATGACAACAAGAGTTTGTCATTCCAAAAGTGTAGTTGATTGTTATGATAGAGAAGAAGTTGGTATAAAAAAATATAGTAAAAATATAAGCAAATATGTATCAGTTCCAGCAAATTCAAAGGTTATGAGAGTAAAAGTAGAAGAGAGAATGAATAAATTAGTGGAATTCTCAAATAAGACTGAGCTAAACTTTTTTGAATGGAATGATACAAAGATAGGGGTAATAGCTTCAGGCATGTGTTATTACTATGCAAAAGAAGTATTTGGAGAAGAGGCATCTTACTTAAAATTAGGATTTACTAATCCTCTTTCAATGGAAAAAATTAAAGAATTTGCTGCAAAAGTAGATAAATTATATGTAATAGAAGAAAATGACCCTATTGTTGAAGAGCAAATAAAAGCTGCTGGAATAAAGGTATATGGCAAAGATGTATTCCCATATATGGGTGAGATGACTGCTGATGTTATAAGAAAATCAGTATTTGGTAAGACAGAACCTACTATAGAATATGATGAAGAAAAAGTAGTTGGACGACCTCCTACACTTTGCGCAGGATGTCCACATAGAGGATTTTTCTATGAAATAGGTAAAAGAAAAAATGTAATGATTACTGGTGATATAGGATGCTATACTTTAGGGTTTGCAGAGCCATATAATGCAATGGAAACTTGTATTTGTATGGGAGCTAGCATTAGTACAGGACATGGTGCACAAAAAGTCTTTAATATGCAAGAGGATAATAACATGAGAGTTGTTTCAGTACTTGGAGATTCTACATTCCTTCATACTGGTATAAATTCACTTTTAGATGTTGCTTATAATAGAAGTAATACAATTAATGTGATTTTGGATAATAGAATTACAGGAATGACAGGTCATCAACAAAACCCTGGTACTGGATTCACACTTCAAGGGATGCCAACTAATGAAGTAAATATTGAAGCATTAGTAAGAGCCTGTGGAATTAAAAATGTAAAGACAGTAAATCCAAATAATCTGCAAGAGGTAAATGCAGCATTTGATTGGGCTTTTGCTTTAGATGAAGCATCTGTTATTATTACAAGATGGCCATGTGTACTTAAAAAACTTTCAGATAATGATAAAGAGGAATTTGAAGGAGTTTTCACTTCAAAATGTAAGGTTAATGTAGATAAGTGTATCGGATGTAAAAAATGTATTAAAACAGGATGTCCTGCTTTATCATTTGACAAAGATAAGAAAAAGACTTCAATAGACCTTAATCATTGTGTGGGCTGTGAAGTTTGTCTACAAGTTTGCCCAGTAAATGCCATTGAAAAGGAGGAAAAATAATATGACAAAAAGTATATTATTAGTTGGAGTAGGTGGACAGGGAACAATATTAGCAAGTAAGTTATTAACAATAGGACTTATGGAAGCTGGATATGATGTTAAAATGAGTGAAATTCATGGTATGTCTCAAAGAGGTGGGTCAGTTTCTTCACAAGTAAGATTTGGAGAGAAAGTTTATTCTTCTTCTATAGAATTAGGGGGAGCGGATATACTAGTTTCTTTTGAAAAAATGGAAGCACTTAGATGGCTTAAGTATTTAAAACCAGAAGGTAAAGTTGTTGTAAGTGATATTGAAATAGAATCTATGCCTATTTTAAATGGTAAGATAGATTATCCAGTAGGGATTATTGAAGAATTAAAATCAAAAGTAAATACAACAGTAATCCATGCAGAAGAGGAAGCTAAAAAGCTAGGAAATCCAAAGGTAATGAATGTAATATTACTTGGAGCTCTTGTAAAATCAATGAATTTAGAAGCAATAAATTGGGAAAAAATCATAAATGATAATGTGAAAGAAAGATTTATTGATGTCAATTTAAAAGCCATAAATATAGGAATGTCTTTAATTAATGATTAATTGTGTGGTTTGTAATTAGTAAAATGCTCTGAATAAAGGTTCTCCGTATTTTCGGAGAATCTTTTAAATGTTAGAGGAAATTTAATTTCATATAAACAATGTGTATGTAAAAATAGTATATTAAAGTGGCTATTTCAGTTAATTAACTAGAGAAGAGTTTGCTATTGTATGAGAATAAAAAATAGTATATACTAAATAGTATACTATAATGGGGGGAATACATGTTTACTAAAGAAACTCTTGCTGATAAAGTATACTATTATATTAAAGATAAAATAGTATCTAGGGAAATAAAAAAAGGTGAAAAGATTAATATAGATAAATTAGTCAAAGAAGTTGGTGTTAGTAAAATACCCGTTAGAGAAGCTATAAACAGGTTACAGCAAGAGGGTATTTTATCTTATAAGACTAATGTAGGTACTAGCGTTGTAGATTTAGTATATAAAGATATATTGGATATTAATTTTATTTTAAACAAGTTAACAGAACAAAATTTTAAAATTACAGAAGATATAAGTAAAGAAGACCTAAATAAAATTATAGGTAAATATAAGGATATTGCTTTAGATAGTAATAACGCAAGAGTAAAAGATATAGTAGAAAAACAATGTTCTCAATTAACAATTTGGAAATAGGTGAAAAAATGGCTTTAATAAAAAAAAAGACAATAAAAGAACAAACTTATGAGTATCTAAAAAATAAAATATTATCAGGTGAGATAAACCCTGGTGAAAAAATAAATATAGAGGAACTTGCTAAGGAACTTGAAATTAGCAATTCACCTATAAGAGAAGCTATTAATTTATTAAATAAAGAGGGACTTGTACAAACACAAACTAATCATAGTATAAGGGTTATAGAATTTAATGAAGATGGGATTTTAGATCTAACAGATGCAATTGAAATGTTAATAATCGGCGGATTTAAAATATGTTTAAGGAAAAGCAAGATAAATGAACTCGTTTTGAAAATGGAGACCTGTTTAAAGGAACAAGAAGAATATTTTAAAATAAAAGACAATAGAAAATTCTTAGAACAATCTATAAAATTTGATGAGATAATAGTAAAAGTATCAGGAAACGCAAAACTAATAACTATGGTTAATAATTTAAATGATTTATTTTTACTCGTAGTTAAAGACTATCAAACTAGCGATAAAAGCAGAGAATTAAGTTTAAATCAGCATAATAGAATACTTGAAGCGGTTAGAAATAAAGATATGGAAGAATTTCAGAAAGCGCTATTTGAGCATTTTGACCATAGTAGACAGATGATTAAGGAAAATAAAGCCTAATTTAAATAGTCTACAAAAGTCAGTAGAGTATAATAAATTAGGCTTTTATATTATATTGTTGCTTCTTAAAAATTCTAAATCATTTATAACAGTGATATAATCATCATCTCGAATTATCTTATGATCTTTAGAAAAAACAATAGCTCTTTGAAATATTCCTTCTACATATTCAAAGTCATGAGTAGAACAAATAATAGTTTTTCCACTTTTGTTTAAATCAATGAGTAAATTTCTAAGAAAAGTTTTTCCTTTTGGATCAATTCCGTTCATAGGTTCATCCAGGGTTAAAATTGATGGGTTCATTGAAAGAACGCATGCAATAGCAACTCTCTTTTTTTCTCCACCACTTAGATTATAAGGATTTTCGTGTTTTAATTCTTTAATATTGAGTAATTCAAGACAATCAGAAACTCTTTTATTCACTTCATTTTCCTCTAGATTCATTTGCCTTGGACCAAATGCAACTTCTTCAAAAACTGTAGGACAAAACAATTGTGCATCTGAATTTTGAAATATAAAGCCTACCTTTTGATGAAAAGATTTTGAAAAGATATTATCTTGTAAAGTTTTTTCACTGATTAGATTGTCCTCAAAATAGTATTCTCCTTGTTTTGGAAAAATAATTCCGTTAAGGACCTTTAAAAGAGAAGATTTTCCACTACCATTTTCACCTATTAAGGCTATAGATTCTCCTTTTTTTATAGTTATATTTATATCATTTAGTGCAATTCGTTTTTTGTATTTAAAAGTAATATTATCTAATAGTATCATTTCAAGAATCCTTTCTATATAGTATAGGGAAATTTATATTTTAATAAAAAAAAGCTAACGATTAAAATTATATTTACAATAATATAAGGTATATCCCATCGGTGGAGTTTGAAATCCATAAAAGATTTATATTCTCCAGTAAAGCCTCTACATTCCATTGCTGAAAACATTTCTTCACCTAAATTTTTCGATTTTATAAAAGTGTTACCTACTATTCTAGAAATAGAAGTATGTTTATTATTATCTTTTCCTACAGATCTTAATTTTAAAGAATATAACATTTGAAGAGAAAAGTCACCAAGAATAAATATATATTTAATTGTGATTTCCAAAATAAAAATAAATAAATCAGGAATAAAAAAGAGTTTTAATGATTTGGTGATATGACTCCATTTTGTTGTATATGAAAGCAGATTTACAGATGAAATAGTGCAAAAAACCTTTATTATAATAAGTAAACTATTTCTTATATTACCCATCATCATTGAAGGAATTAAAGCAATTAAAGTAAAAGTAGGGATCAGTGTACAGAGAAACAAAATGCCTCTTTTTTCATCTTTTTCAAACATTAATATTAGTGAAAAATTATAAATTAAAATTAAACCAATGAAAATAAAGCTCCTACTTAAGGAAATAAAAATAAGTATACATAGTGTGAAAACCATTTTTAACATAGATGAAACATTATAAGATATTGGATTATTTACGACACCTTCTCTTTTTAGTGTTGAGAGTAGGTGGATAAATGAGAGTATACTTTTA
The DNA here is from genome assembly GCF_054819755.1 of Clostridium sp. DL1XJH146. Taxonomy (NCBI): domain Bacteria; kingdom Bacillati; phylum Bacillota; class Clostridia; order Eubacteriales; family Clostridiaceae; genus Clostridium; species Clostridium sp. DL1XJH146. The sequence goes on along the minus strand of NZ_JBTVVN010000008.1, from coordinate 20,983 downwards.
TCTAGGAATTTTTGATTGTCTTTTTTAGGACTATAAATTTCTTCTTTGTATAACCAATCTATATTCATTAAGTCTATATCTCCATTCAAGTAAAGTATAATAATCATTATATCATAATTGCGATTTAGATAATAAAAAAACTACATTAGTATTTACTAAATGTAGTTAAAATAGTTTTTATTGAAGAGAACTTTTTGATTTAGGTTTAATAAGTAATTTAATACTTAGTGCTATAAGAAAAACTCCAAGGATAGCTGATAATATATAAGCTAATATTTCTGGAATACCATGTATTGAGTAATCAGGCATTAAGGCTTTAAATGTAAATCCATTCTCCATGCCTGTAGGAGTAAAGCCTATTAAGGAACTGAATTCTTCAGTACCCCATTCTCCCCAAGCTGTTCCAGTTGCTAAAAGTCCAAGTGGAACTAGGGCTATAAGACCAATAATTAGTCCATAACCATATTTGATTGGCTTACTAATTTTTTCTTCGAAAAATTCTGGTGAAGATTTTTTGATAAATTGGTAAACGGCTAAAGTTATAGAACCCTCTAGAACACATGCAACTAATAAATGAGGAATTAGCATGGCAGGTATTGAAATGTTTAGACCGTATGGACAGTAAAGGGGATTACCAAGAGCATCTTTAAATAGAAGCGGTTGTAATCCGAATTCTATACCGGTAAAAAGTGCACCTATAGCTAAAGCAATATATGCTGAAAAAAATACAGCAAAAGCTTCGATTTTTTTGCTTTTGAAATTTTCAGTAATTAATTTATAAATATAATAAGCTGTAAAAGGCATAATAAAGGCCATGTTAAAACAATTAGCACCAAGAGCAAGAATACCTCCATCGCCAAAGAAAAAAGCTTGTATTACTAAAGCAATAGTTGTAGAAATAAGGGCTGCATAAGGTCCAAGTAGTATTGCAATTAAGGCTGAACCAACAGCATGGCCGGTAGTACCGCCAGGGAGAGGAATATTAAACATCATAATCAAAAATGAAAAAGCAGAGCTTATACCCAGTAAAGGGAGTCTTTTTTTTGTGAATTCATTCTTGATTTTTTTTAGAGCATTTCTCCAAATAGGAATCATTACAACTCCAAAAGTAGCACAGGTTGAAGGACTTAAATAATTATCTGGTATATGCATGAAAATACCTCCTATAATTGTGAAACGTTATCAATTAGCACAAAATAATTATAACATAAATTTGATAGTTAATAGGTATTCATTGAAGAGAATTTATTTTTTTCTTTTATAGAAACTAGTAATAATAGAACAGGCAATAATCAATTGAGATAAAATATTTAAATTACACCATATAATTTTAAATTATAGTGGAATAAAAAAAATCAAAATCAATATATTAAACTAGGTACTATTTATTATGGAGATATGTATGGATAAGAATTATAAAATAATGTCAATAAAAATTGAGGAGTATGTTATGGAGATTGCAAAGAATAAAGCTAATCTTTTGTTTGATGGTGATTTAAATAATTACATAAATTGGTTGATATGCTCAAATAATTTAAAAGAAATGAGAAAAGAGTTGAACAGAGTAGAAGAACTAAAAAAGAAAAAGAAGCCTATTATGATAGAAGGAACGGTTAAAGTAGCAATGTATAATAATATATGCGACTATTGTAAAAGGGCAATATATCCAGGAGATGAAATATGTCAAGGAGAAGGGTATAAGAATTATATTCATAAGAAATGTTGTAAAAGCTAATAAGTTTAGTTTATATAGGATATAGATTATTCATTGTATAGTATGAAGTTATCAAAAAAATTGTTAGATGAATAATGAAAATTAAAAATAAATTATAGAGAAAGAGGTATTTTGCATAAAGTAGAAGACCTCTTATTTTTTTATAAAAAAAACTCTAATCATATATAATAAATTCACTATTTTATCTTAGAATAAATCTAAATTAATTTTAGTAGTGAAATAGTAAAGAAATAATATGTATCTAGAGAACTTATTTGTTTGACAAGCATAAAATATAAGTATATAATACAAATTAACATATGAACAAGTATTCATACATAAAGATAAGGAGAGTTTATAATATGAGTAAAGAAAATAACAATAAAATTGAATTTTGTAGTTGCAATGTTATACATGAAGATAGAGTAAATAAAGTTACTAAACATATGGTGGATGAAGAACGATTAGAAGGAGCAGCTGATTTATTGAAGGTTTTTGGAGATAGAACAAGGATTAAAATAATTAATGCTCTATCTGTTTCTGAAATGTGTGTATGCGATTTAGCACATGTTTTGAATATGACACAATCTGCAATTTCACATCAGCTTAGAGTTTTGAAAGGTGCAAGACTTGTGAAATATAGAAAAGAAGGTAAGGTAGTTTATTATTCACTTGATGATGAGCATGTTAAAGGAATTCTTAATATAGCATTAGAACATATTAAAGAATAATTTTAAAGAAATGCACAATGCACAATTTACAATGCACAATTGTGGTAATTTTCTTCCCAATGGTCAGAAAATCTTTAATTAATAAAACCCAAATTCATTAAAAGATTAATTATTATTGTGCAATTTTTAGAAAAAAGTTTTGCAAGATAAAAATGGAGGAAAAATATATGACAGATAAGAAAGAGTGTTGCTGTAGTGACCATGGTATTTGCAGTAGCAATGGGGATTGTAGTGATAAATTTGAAAAATGTGGAGTTAAGGAGAAGGAAATTGAAAAATATAATTTTGATTCTTCTTCTGAGAATATAGTACTGAAAGAATATACGCTTAAAGGATTAAATTGCGCAGGATGTGCAGCTAAGATTGAAAAAAATGTTAGAGGGTTAGAAGGAATAAAAGAAGCTTCATTAAATTTTGCTCTTTCCAAGCTAGAGGTTAGAGTAGAAAAAGAGGATGAAAGTAAAATTGCAAATAGAATTAAAGATATTGTTTTAGCGTTAGAACCTGATGTGAAAGTCATAGACAATGATTTAGTTGATTGCAGAAAAGATGAATTAGTTAGTGGAAATAGAGAAAATGATGAAAATGAAAGAAATAATAAATTAATAATGAGGATAGGGTTTAGTTTAGCTGCTTTAGTAATTGGTTTTTTATTTAAGGATAGAAGTTGGGCAGTTGGCATTTTTTTAGTTTCATATTTAGTAATAGGGTATGATATTGTATTGAAATCTATTAAAAATATAATGGCAGGTGAAATTTTTGATGAGAATTTCTTAATGTCTGTTGCTACCATTGCTGCACTTGGACTGAAAGAGTATCCAGAAGCAATTATGGTTATGCTTTTGTATCAAGTAGGAGAATATTTTCAAGATAAAGCAGTAGAATCTTCAAGAAAATCTATATCTGATTTGATGGATATAAGACCAGAATATGCAAACCTATTAATAGAAAATAATATAAAAAAAGTAATACCAAAAGAAGTTAAAGTAGGAGATATAATTCTAGTTAAGCCGGGAGAAAAAGTTCCTTTAGATGGCGTAGTTGTGGAAGGAAATTCTTCAATAGATACTAAAGCTTTGACAGGAGAGTCATTTCCACAAGATATTAGTGAAGGAAATGAAATAATAAGTGGATCAGTTAATATAGATGGAGTACTTAAAATTCAGGTGAAAAAGGAATTTGGAGAGTCAGCTGTTTCTAAAATTCTTGATCTAGTGCAAAATGCAAGTGCTAAGAAAGCAAAGACAGAGCTTAAAATAACTAAATTTGCAAGATATTATACACCTACAGTAGTTTTCGTAGCTCTATTTATTGCTTTAGTACCGCCTTTATTCATTAGTGGACAAGGGTTTAATGAATGGATATTAAGAGGAGCTACTTTCTTAGTTGTATCTTGTCCATGTGCATTAGTTATCTCTATACCACTATCTTATTTTGCAGGTCTTGGTGCGTCTTCTAGAAAAGGAGTGCTAGTTAAGGGCGGTAACTACCTAGAAGCTTTAAGTAATATTGGTGTAGTAGTTTTTGATAAAACAGGGACGTTAACAGAAGGGGAATTTCAGGTAACCAGTATTAACCCAGAACAAGGATTTATGAAAGAAGATTTGTTAAGATATACAGCTTATGCTGAAGGATTTTCAACACATCCAATAGGAACTTCAATAGTTAAATATTTTATAAATAGAGGAATAAGTTATGATAAGCTAAAGGGCAATGAAAAACAAGAACAAACTATAAATAAAGCCTTAATTAAAAATTACAAAGAAATAAGAGGAAAAGGTATAGAGGCAGAGATAGAAGGTAAAAAAGTTTTAAGCGGAAAATTAAATTATCTGTTAGAAAAAGGTATAAAAGCAGAAGAAAACAAATCTTCTGGAACTATAGTCTATACAGCGATAGATGGTAAATACGCAGGATGTATAACTATAAAAGATAAAGTTAAAAAGGATTCCAAAGAAGCTATCAAAAATTTGTATCAATTGGGAATTAATAAAATTGTAATGCTCACAGGAGATAGGAAAGTAACAGGGGAAGAAGTTGCAAGAGAACTTGGAATAAAAGATTTTAAATATGAATTATTACCAGATGAAAAAGTAGAAATAGTAGAAGGACTGTTAGAACAAAATAAAAATAATACCCTTGTTTTTGTTGGGGACGGAATTAATGATGCGCCTGTCTTAAGTAGAGCAGATATAGGAATAGCTATGGGTGGCGTTGGATCAGATGCTGCTATTGAAGCTGCCGATGTTGTTATTATGAATGATGAACCATCTAAGATAATTGATGCAATTAATATTGCAAAGAAAACTAAAAGGATAGCCAATCAAAATATTTTTATGGCTCTTTCAGTTAAATTTATTATTATGATATTAGCTTTATTTGGACTAGCACCTATGTGGCTTGCTATTTTTGGAGATGTAGGAATATCAATAATTGCCGTATTTAATTCTATGAGGATACTTCAAAATTAGGATGTATTTTGTAATATAGGCGTTAATAATAAGTATTGATATAATAGTAAGTTTTTATTTTATATTAATGCACAGTGCACAATTCACAATGCACAATTAATGAGGATTTTCTTCCTTTTAGTCAGAAAATCTTTGAATTTAGTTAAATAATTAAAAAAGAATATTAATTCAAAAGGTTACCCTATAGTTTATTATGAGGTAGCCTTTTTATATAAATTAAATTTTTAATTAATTAAATTTTTATAAAGTCCATAAGTTAAAATAATTTGGGGATAATAGAAAAAAGGAATAATAATCTATAAATTAAGAAGGGATATAAAAAAATGATTATGCAATTATTAATAATTTTTCTTTTAATTTGTATGAATGCTTTTTTTGCAGCATCAGAGATGGCAATAGTGTCATTAAATAAATCTAAAATTAATCTTTTAGCTAAACAAGGAGATAATAAAGCAAAATTACTTATAAAGTTAATGAAAGAACCGAGCAGATTTTTAGCAACGATTCAAGTTGGGATTACGCTAGGTGGATTTTTTGCTAGTGCTTCAGCTGCTACTAATTTATCTCAGCCTTTAACTTTAGTTTTTCAAAAAATGAGTATTCCAGCTAGCTCTCAAGTAGCTTTTATAGTAGTTACAATTATACTCGCTTATTTAACATTAGTTTTGGGTGAATTATTTCCTAAAAGAATAGCTCTTCAAAATGCTGAATCTATTGCAATGTTTTCTGTAAAACCTATTATATTTATTTCTAAAATTACTCTTCCTTTTGTAAAAATATTAACCTTTTCTACAAATTTACTTGTTAAACTTTCAGGAGTAAACAGAGATAATTTAAATGAAAATGTATCTAGAGAAGAAATTAGAATGATGATTAATACAGGTGAAGAGCATGGAGTAATAAATCATATAGAAAAAGATATGATAGAAGGAATTTTTGAATTTGATGATACTTTGGCAAAAGAAATAATGACGCCTAAATTTAATGTTTTTATGTTAGATATAAACTTAGAGGCACAACAAATATTATTAAAAATAACAGAAGAAAAATATTCTAGAATACCTATGTATGAAAGAACTGTAGACAATATATTAGGGTTTATTTATGTTAAGGATTTATTTGTAGAATTATATAAAGGTGATATTACTTGTGAGATAATAAGGAAATTACTTAGGCCTGCATATTTTGTACCTGAAACTAAAAATATAGATGAATTGTTTATTGAAATGCAAAGCACAAAGAATAACATTGCTTTTTTAATAGATGAATATGGTTCTTTTACTGGTATAGTAACTACGGAAGATTTAGTGGAAGAAGTTATGGGAAATATATTTGATGAACATGATGATAATTATGATTTTATTGAAAATATAGATGATAGTAGTTTTCTAGTTGATGGCTTTACACCTATTGATGAATTGAATGAAAGATTACATATTGAAATTCCTTCAGGTGAATTTATTATAGATTACCTTGGATATATACCTAAAAGTAATGAAAATAAAATTATTGAATATAATGATATAGTTTTGAAAATAGAGAAGGTTAAACAAAAGAGAATTGATAAAGTTAAAATAATAATAAGATAAATGCAAATCAAAGCTGAGGAATAAAAAAACAGGCTTTGATTTTTTATTTTTTAAAATTTAGAAAAACATATTGACATTGATAATCATTTTCAACTATAATGTTATTGAAGATATAAATTTATAAATATGAAATTACATAAAAAATAAATTATATACAAATAAGGAGGGTTTAATATGCCTTTGGCAATGGTTAGTGAAGGAAGAGAAGTTGTTCTAGTTAAAATACAGCAGGGAAAGAAACTTCAAAAGAGGTTACAAGATTTAGGTTTAGTAAATGGTGTTAGGTTTAGTGTTGTATCCAACGATATGAGAGGCCCTTTTATAATAAAGCTTAGAGATTCTAAATTAGTTTTAGGAAGAGGAGTTGCACAGAAAATTTTCGTTGAGGAGGAAATGTAATTATGAGAACTTTAGAACAATTAAAACCAGGTGATAATAGTAAGATAAAATCTATTAATGGAAGCGGACTTGTAAGAAGAAGATTAATGGAAATGGGAGTTACAAAAGGCACAGAAGTTCATATTGAGAAAGTTGCTCCTATGGGTGATCCTATTGAAATAAAAATAAAGGGATATAATTTATCTTTAAGAAAAGATGAAGCAAAGAACATTGTAGTAGAATAAATTTTTAATCATATAATGATAATGAGTATCAATATCGATTCTATATATTTAGGAGGATGAATCAATGCAGAATTCCATAAGAATTGCTTTAGCGGGAAATCCAAACTGTGGTAAAACAACTTTGTTTAACGAATTAACTGGGTCGAGGCAATATGTAGGTAACTGGGCAGGGGTAACTGTTGAAAAGAAGGAAGGTAAGACAAGCTTTGAAGGTAAAGACATTGTTGTTACAGATCTTCCTGGAACTTATAGTCTATCACCATATTCTATAGAAGAAATTGTTGCAAGGAATTATATAGTATATGAAAAGCCTGATGTAGTAGTAAATATCGTAGATTCAACTAATATAGATAGGAATTTATATTTAACACTTCAGCTTATAGAATTAGGTAGACCTGTAGTTGTAGCTTTAAATATGGCTGACTTAGCCCAAAAAAGAGGTATTATAATTGACGCAAAGAAAGTTTCAAATATTTTAGGAGTTCCTGTAGTTCCAATTATAGCAGCAAAAAACGTAGGTATTGATATTCTTATGAGTGAAATAATAAAATTTTATAATAAAAAAGAAAATTATAAGCCTATTAAAATAAATTATGAAAAAGAAATAGAAGAAAAATCTGCAATTATAGAAAAGTTAATTGAGAAAAAAGAAGAATTTAAAGATATTAATAAAAGATGGCTTTCTTTAAAAATATTAGAGCAAGATAAGGATATACTAGACAAGTTTAATGTTCAATTAAATGAAGAAGTTACTACTTCAGATGAAGAAGAATTAGAAGATATAGAATCTTTAATAGTAGATGGAAAATATTCATTAATATCTAATGTTGTTTCTGCTGGAGTGAAAAAACCTAATACCAATGTAGTTACAACTTCGGATAAAATTGATAAAGTATTAACTAATAAATGGATAGGAATGCCAATTTTTGCTTTTTTAATGTATTTTGTTTTCTGGTGTACTTTTAATATTGGGGGTATCTTTTTAGATTTGATTGATGGGTTTTTTGGAGCAACGTTGTCAGGATGGGTTTTAAGTGGTCTTCAAGCTATAGGTATTCAAGAATGGTTACAATCATTAATTGTAGATGGAATTATTGGTGGGGTAGGAGGAATACTTGTTTTCTTACCTAATATTATAATATTATTTATTGCGATTTCTATTCTTGAAGATAGTGGATATATGGCAAGAGTTGCTTTTATCATGGATAGAGCTATGAAGAAGATTGGACTTAATGGAAAGGCCTTTATTCCGATGATTATGGGATTTGGATGTAATGTTCCTGCTATTATGTCTACTAGAACCCTAGAAAATGAAAAAGATAGGTTAACGGCTATTTTAATTAATCCATTTATGTCTTGTGGTGCAAGATTACCTGTATACACATTATTTGCAGCAGCATTTTTCCCTAAGAGGGCAGGTTTAGTTGTTTTTTCTTTATATGTACTTGGAATTGTAGTTGCAATAACTATGGGACTTATATTTAAAAAGACGTTATTTAAAGGTGAGAATACTCCATTTGTAATGGAACTTCCACCATATAGAATACCAACAGCAAAAGGAATTTTTATTCATGTATGGGATAGGGTTAAAGGATTTTTGATTAAAGCAGGTACTGTTATTTTTGCAGCATCAGTAGTTTTATGGTTTGTATTAGGTTTTAATTTTTCTGGACCAGCAGAACTTGCAGATAGTTTTGGGGCGTACTTTGGAAGAATTATAGCTCCAATATTTACACCTCTTGGTTTTGGAAATTGGCAATCATCTTTAGCACTTTTCACTGGTATAATAGCAAAAGAAGTGGTTGTAAGTAATATGTCTATAATATATGGTATTGGACAAGTAGCAACAGAAAATTCAGCATCTCTTGGATCAGCTTTATCTAGTACGTTTACTCAATTGAGTGCATATGCATTTATGGTGTTTGTACTATTATACACGCCATGTATAGCAGTTATAGCAACTATTAAGAGAGAAACTAATTCAACTAAATGGGCTGCATTTTCAGTGGTTTATCAGTTTATAGTGGCCTGGATTCTTGCATTTGTTGTATATCAAATTGGAGGATTATTCTTCTAGTTAGGAGATGGTGATTTAATGAAGAATTTAATAAGTATATTGATATTTGTACCAATTATTGTTTATACAGTTTATATATTGAGTAAGCATATGAAAAGGCAAGTAAAAGGCCAGTGCACAGGATGCAGTTCTTGTCCGCATGCAGATGGATGTGCATCTAAAAAAAGTTAATTTATTAGAAACAATGGGATAGTCTTTATATAAGGCTATCCCATTTAATTGTTATAGTATATAATTAATATGGTTATGGATACTTTATGTAATTTTAATAGTATATTCATGGATTAAGTGCCAGAACTTATTAAATATCTTAAGGTTCTAAATATTTCAACTGAACACTGCAAATTGAACATTGCACATTATGTTTAAAAGAAGGGGATTTTTATGAAAATTAAAGACATTGGGGTTTTATTTTTATTGGCTGCATTGTGGGGAGCTTCTTTTCTGTTTATGAGAGTAGCGGCACCGGTGCTTGGAGCAGTTTTTCTTATTGAGATTAGGGTGTTAATAGCGGGACTAGCTTTATTAATTTATGCTTTTATAATAAAAAAGAAACCTAATTTCAAAGAAAAATGGAAGGAATATTTGATACTTGGAGCTATTAATTCGGCAATTCCATTTACGTTGATTGCAACGGCCACATTAACATTAAATGCATCTATTGCATCAATATTGAATTCTGCTACTCCGATATTTACAGTAATTGTGGCTTCAATATGGCTTAAAGAAAAACTGACAGTGAAGAAATTATTAGGAATACTAATAGGAATCATAGGAGTTGTAGTGTTACTAGGATGGAGTCCTATGCTAATCACACCGAAAGTAATTATTGCAGCATCTATGTCAATACTTGCAACAATATGTTATGGATTTGCAGGAGTATTTGCAAAAAAGGCATTTAAAGATGTGGATTCATTATCTATAGCTACAGGGCAGCAACTTTCGGCCGCTATAGTTTTATTACCTTTTGCCATATTTAATATACCATCGGGACATATATCAAGTAATATAATTTTATCAGTTTTTGCGCTGGCAATTATGTGTACTTCCATTGCTTATGTACTATATTTTTATCTTATAAAAGAGATCGGGCCTACTAAAACATTGAGTGTTACTTTATTAGTTCCAATGTTTGGGGTTGTATGGGGTGTGATATTTTTAGGAGAAAAAATAACCAGTGGAATGTTACTTGGACTAGGAATAATCTTGATGAGTATTTTTATGATTTCTGATTTGAAAATCGGTATATTCTCGAGCAAAAGAAAAAATATTGATATTAATTAAAATAGATTAATTATAAGTATATAGCTAATAAAGTTTTTTTATTAATAAAAGAAACTAAGAAAAGGAGATTAAATAATCATGTTTTCTTAGTTTCTTATTTTTATTATTTTTGTATATTACTTTTTAATTGTTTGGTTTTCCTTTTTAATTCATATCTATGGATTAATCTATTAAAGATTATTTTTAGTATTGCGGCAGTAGGAATAGCAAGTAAAATTCCTAAAACTCCTGCATAGGCTCCGCCTATTGTTATAGCTAATATTATCAAAAGAGGGTCAAGACCTATATAATTTCCCATAACTTTTGGGCCTATAAAATTCCCATCAAATTGTTGAAGGATAATTATAAATATAGCTACCCAAATGGCTTTTAAGGGGTTATATGTTAACGTAGCTATTATTGCTGGAATTGAACCTAGAAAAGGGCCTATATAAGGGATTACATTGGTCATACATAGAGTTAGTCCTAGTACTGCGGCATATTTTACACCCATTAAAGAAAAACCAATAAAGGCTAAAAAACCAACAATGATAGCTTCTACAATAAGCCCGGAGAGAAAATGTGAGAAAATATTATTAACTTCTTTTAAGAATTCACTTATTTTTTCGCCTTTTTCTCTGTTAAATAAAGCTGTAATTAAATAGTCACCTAATTTTTTGAGCTTTCCCTTATCTGCAAGCATATAAATTGAAATAATTACACCAAAAAAAACATTCATGAGAGTTGAAGTTATAGAAACAAAAATTTTCATCGTATTATTTAACAAGAAAGTAGAAATAATTCCTAAATAATCAGTTATTTTACTTATGTTTTCATCTATTATACTTTGAATTGGTCCCAAATTATATTGGTCTAAATATTGTGGTAGGTTAGATATACTAATTGAAATTGCATTAACCAAATTTATCAAATTATCAAAAACCATTGGAAGACCTTTAACTATGAAAAGAGTAATTATCAACATCAATAATAAATAAGTTATAGCAATTATTGCTGCTAAATTGATTTTGAATTTCCTGCTTATGTAGTAAACAGGTCTATTTAATATATAAGCTATTCCAAAGCCTATATAGAATGGTGTTAGTACGCTGAAAAATTTGGTTGCTGAATTTTTTATACCTTGAAAATTAAATATTATCATAGCAGTAAGCAATACACCTATAAAAAAAATCGTACAATATTCTATAAAATTACGTTTATCTTTAAACATATTATTATCCTTTCATAAATAAAATCTTAATTAATTACTCCATTTTATTATAGTATAGAGCATTAGTTCATCCAAGAGTTATTTGATTAGATGAAAGAGGGAAGTTAAAAAAAAATCGCTATATTATAAATAATTTGTATAAAAATGAGAATAATAGATATATCAAAATAGAATAAAAGGAGAAGAGTAAAAGTTATGATGAAACTGAAGAAGATGATTGTACCAACTATTTTAATCATTAATATTTTAATGTGTTCAGTAGTATTTGCTGAAAATATAGGACAGGATGCTGAAATTTCTGTTTCAAATATTGAAATGAGAGAATTTCTACCAGGTAAAGGAAAAAGAGATGAAAATCTTAAGAAAAGAGAGGAACATAAGATTCAGCAGCTAGAAATTATTGAAAAAGCAGATAAAATAGTTCCAGGTATAAAAAGCCAATGGGAAGAAGCCGAGAATGAATTAGACGAGTTAAGAGAACAAATGCATAGTAAAAACGAAAAAATGAAAGAAGAAAAAGAAAAGGTTAGAAGTGAAATTCTATCTAAAGTTGATAAGGGAGAGATGACAAAAGAAGAAGGGAAAGAATACCTCGAAAATTTAAGAGAAGAAAATAGAAATATGAATGAAATAAATAAGGAAAATAGAGAGGCTCGTAGACAAAAGTGTGCTGTCGATTGGAAGAGCTTTAAAGAAGCTGTTGAAAAAGAAGATAAGGATGGGATAGAAAAATCCTTCAAGAGCATATTAGAAAATAAAAATGAGCAGATTGAAGAATTCAAAGAATTATTAAAATAATAAAAAAATATGTTATTTAAAACCCTAAGCTGAATTACTCTTAGGGTTTTAAACTAGTATAATACATGAAAATTAGATGTTTTAGTCAATTAAATTTTTCTTCTTATTTAAAAGAGCTCCACCAAAGATAATTGAAATAATGCCAATAGTAACACCTGTCACTATCGAGATTATTCCTAGAACAATTCCTGCAGATCCAGCATTTTTAACTGCCTTATATGTTGATTCGTCATACTTAATCACAGAATACCTCCTTAATATAATTTAAGCTTTTTAATTGTAATTAAAGGGTGCTTTTTTATTATTTAATTAAATATTATACTAATTGAAGAACAAATTCAAATAAATTAGAAATAAGCTATAATTTTCTTGAAATATGTGGACTATATATGATAGTATATTATTAATAAAAATGAATATTTATACACATAATTTTATATTTATTAACATTAAACGAGTGAAGGTAAGTAACTTATATGTGACTTTTGTATAAAAATACTTTAAATAGAACATACGTAATATTAATAAATATTGACTTTGTAATTAATTATTGAGAGATACAAGGGAGGAATAAAAATATGTTCAATGGAGACTATATAACAAATATGCAGAAAACAGAAATCTTAATTCAAGCGCTACCATATATCCAAAAGTTCTACGGGAAGACATTTGTTGTTAAATATGGTGGAAATGCAATGATTAATGAAGAATTAAAAAAAGCTGTAATAAATGATATTGTATTGCTTAGCTGTGTTGGGATAAAAGTAGTAGTTGTACACGGTGGAGGTCCAGCTATAAATGATATGTTAAAAAAGGTTGGAAAAAAAAGTGAATTTAAAGATGGACTAAGGGTTACGGATGACGAGACTATGGAGATCGTTCAGATGGTACTAGCAGGTAAAGTGAATAAAGATATAGTCTCTTTAATAGTAAATAGCGGGGGAAATGCAGTAGGGTATTGTGGTATAGATGCTAATCTTTTAAGGGCTAAAAAACTTTGCAAAAATGGGGTAGACCTTGGTTGTGTAGGTGAAATAACTAATGTCAATACAAAGTTAATAGTAGACAGTCTTGAAAATGGTTATACACCAGTAATTTCAACTATTGCACTTGGCGAGGACGACCAAAAGGTATACAATATTAATGCAGATAGTGTTGCGGCAAGTATTAGTAAAGAGTTAAAAGCTGAGAAATTAATTTTACTAACAGATGTTCCTGGAATATTAAAAGATAAAGATGATGTTGATACATTGATTCCTGTAGTGAAAACTTCTGCCATACAAGAAATGATTAAAGATAAAACAATTATTGGAGGTATGATTCCAAAGATTGAATGTTGCAAAGAAGCCATTTGTGGTGGAGTTAATAGGACCCATATTTTAGATGGACGAGTACCTCATTCTATATTGTTAGAAGTGTTTTCTAATAAAGGGGTAGGGACTATGATTGTAGAATAGTTTATAGTCCACAGTGCTTTTTGTAATTATAGAATGCAATGTGCAGAGTGCAGTTAAAAGATTAAAAGATTGAAATGATAAAATATTAAGAATTTGTAATAAGTGCATACAATGTGTATGTGTTTATTACTTTTTGTTTTAGTGAAAATTTTTTATGTCATTTACTTTGCTTATCTCGTTGTATAAAATTATTACAATTTGATTATGTAATAAAGCATTTTAAGACAAAGTTTGAGTGTGAGTTTATGGTAAAATAAAGTATATTTATTTTACGGGGGGAGCAATGATGGCTGATAATCTTACACATTTTTTCTTTGCTGAGGATATGCTTAATAAACTCTATGATAGTGATTTAGCCCATATTATAAACTCAAGAAAGCATCTTTTTTTCTTGGGGGCTATGGGGCCAGATGTTTTCTTTTTTTCTGGAATGAATCCTTTGAGTAAATCAGAAAATATATTAAAATTAGCTAAAGCAATGCATAGAGAAAAGACTGGGGATTTTTTAAATAATGGAATAGAATTTTTAAAGAAGATGGATAATAGTTCAGAAGAATATAAGGATTTATTAGCATATTTAGTGGGATTTATATGTCATTATAGTTCTGATAGATTTGTACATCCCTATGTATATTGGGCTCAATTGAATAATGTATATACAGTCAAAGGTGAAAAGGTAGAAATAAGACATGTTGAATTGGAAGGAATAATAGATAGTATTTTATCAAATGAAAGATTGGGAAAAGATTCTAAATATATAAATGGGAATAAATATATAAAAGATAAAAAAGAAATTCCTAATATAATAAAAGAATTTTTAGTCTATTCCTCTAAAAGTATTTATGATTTAGATATACTGCAAGAGGATGTTCAAAAAACAGTTAATACTGGATATTTTACATTCTGGTTATTTATTGATCCAAAGGGAATGAAAAGTTCAGTTTTGAATTTTTTCTTAAAATTCTTTAATAAAAAACCAGTGGAATTTCATTCGCAATTTGCCTATGATAGTAATATAGATTACATGAATAGTAAAAGAAGAAAATGGTTTAATCCTGTAGATAAAAAGGAAGTTCATAAAGAGAGCTTTTATGATTTATTAGAAATTGCATTAGAAAAAGGAAACGAACAGATTAATAGAGTTATTGGCATTTTATATAATAGTGATGTAAAAGCTGAAGACATTAGTATTTTCGAAAATTTAGGCTATGATACTAATAAACCTTTTGATGAGAAACATCAAGAGATTCTAAATGGAAAGTAATGAAGTTAATAATTAAAATTTATGCTAGGAGATAAATATGATAGATACAAGGTTGTTAACTTTTCTAACAGTCGCTAAAATAAAAAACTATACTAAAGCGGCACAAATTCTTAATTTGACACAACCTGCAGTTAGTCAGCATATTAAGTTTTTAGAAGAATATTATGAGATAAAGTTTATTAGGAAAAACGGTAGGAATATTGAGTTAACAGAAGAAGGAGAAGAGTTTTTAAAATACGTAAAGGATGTTGAAATAAAAGAAAGAGATATTGTAAAGAAGCTTAGGAATAAAGCTTTTATAGAAAAAACATATAATATTGGCGCAACGCTTACAATCGGAGGGTATCTTCTACCAAAAATATTAGGACAATATAAAGTTTTACATCCAGAGATTGATTTGATTTTGACTGTAAATAATACTGAGAAGATACTCAAAAGATTACTAAGAGAAGAGATTGATTTGGGCTTAGTTGAAGGACCTTTTGATAGAAATAAATTTGAATATGTAAAAATAAAAGAAGATGAACTAGTTTTAGCTTTTTCACCAAAGCATTCTTTTAATGAAAAGGAATTTGTATTTATAGAAGATATATTCTCTGGAAAACTTATTTTGAGAGAAGATGGTTCTGGAACAAGAAAATCTTTTGAAAATACTTTGATAGAAGAAAATTATAATTTTGACGAGTTTAGTGTCTATATGGAAGTAGGAAGCATAGATGCTATAAAAGCTTTAGTGGAAGAGAATTTAGGGTACACCATTATTTCTAAAGAAGCTATAAAAAGAGAAGTAGAGTTAGGGTTCATTAAAACATTACCTATTAAGAATAAAGATTTAAAGGAAATTAAATTTAAAAGAGAGTTTAATTTTGTTTATATGAATAATTGTATGGATAATACTTACTTAGCGGATTTCATTAATTATTGTAACAAAGCAATACTATAAGAATAATTTATATATTTATAAGTATTTATAATTTTTATTTATACCTTGGATTTGATATAATTCAAATCGAGGTGATTTTATGAAAAAGCTAAAAAAAATAATACCTGGTATTGTTTTTGTATTTTTTATATCTATATTGTCTATGTATATAAATGATTCTTTAAGTAGATGGATCAATCTAGAGGCATTGACTATAGGAATAGTAATGGGAATTATTTATAATAATACTGTAAAAACTAGTAAGGTTTTTACAGATGGAATCAAATTCTCTTTAAAAAAACTTTTGAAAGTGGGAATTGTATTACTTGGATTTAAACTGGATTTTAAGTCTATAATGGAGCTAGGACCTAGAGTAATTATTATGGTGTTAATATTTGTTCCAAGTGTTTTGTTAATAGCTGTTTTTTTAGGGAAATTATTCAAGGTGGAGGACAAGCTTGCCGTACTTATTGGTGTGGGATCTTGTATTTGTGGAGCATCTGCAGTAGTAGCTATGGCTCCAACTATTAATGCTGAAGATGAGGATTCTGTTGTTGCAGTTTCCATAGTAAGTTTTTTAGGAGCTATTGGCGTTTTAGTGTATTCAGCAATGGCTGTAACACTAAATATTAGTGATATTCAATATGGGGTTTGGTCTGGTATTTCATTGCATGGCGTTGCACATGCAATTGCTGCGGCCTTTGCAAGAGGTGAAATTTCAGGTGAAGTTGGAACCTTTGTTAAAATGACTAGAGTATTAATGCTTGTGCCTGTTTCTTTAGTATTAGGGTATATTTATAATAAATCAGAAAAAAATGGGGGAAATAATGCCGTAAAAAAAGCAAAATTCCCTATGTATGTTTTATACTTTATACTTGCAGGAATAGTTAGTTCTTTAGGAATTATACCAAGTAGCATAACTAATATACTTGTTAAACTTAGCTCAATGTTTATATTAATGGCTATGGTTGCCATGGGGTTGTCTGTTAATTTTAAGGATATTAAGGATAGAGGGATTAAAGCATTATATGTAGGTGGTATTTTATTTTTGATTACATCTGTATCAACGTGTATTGCTGTGCAAGTGTTTATATAGATTATGTATTTGCTATTAAAAGTTATGTTTAAAGTAATGTTGGTATTTAAACTATTGCTTAAATATTTGTATTAATTTTTAGACTAAAGAAAAGGCAGTAAATAGATAGTATAAACAATCTATTTACTGCCTTTTTATTTTTAGTTATTATTTTTATTAATTATTTAAATTTAGATTTTCTAAGGAACGAAGAAAATCCTCCTAAATTGTGCATTGTGAATTGTGCATTGATAAGATTATTCCACAGAATTCAATTTGGCAAGCACAATCTCTTCAATCAATTTAATATTTTCAAGAGCTTCTTCTTCAGTAGCCCCTTTTGTATAGATATATATTTTAATCTTAGGCTCTGTACCTGAAGGTCTTACGGCATACCAGCTTCCGTCTTCTAAGAAAAATCTTAGAACATTTGATGCAGGAATATCTTTATAACCATTCTCATAGTCTACAGCTTCAGAAAGCGCTTTATCACCAATCTTATTTGGATAGTCTTTTCTGTAAACATCCATCATTCTTTTGATTCTATTTTTTCCTTCAACACCTTCTAAAACAAGAGAAATTTGTTTTTCTCTGAAATGGCCGTGTTTTTCGAATATTTCACCTCTTACATCTAAAAGAGTTTTACCAATTGATTTGTAATAAGCAGCAGCTTCACATAAAAGCATAGAAGAACTTACACCATCCTTATCTCTTACGGCAGTTCCTGTTGTATATCCAATACTTTCTTCGTATCCGAAAATATAGTTATATCCCTTCTGTGATAGTTCAGGTATTCTTCCACATATATTTTTAAAACCAGTTAGAGCTTCAAAAGTTTCAACACCATATTCAGCTGCTATAGTTTTTCCTAAATCTCCTGTAACAATTGATTTAACTATTGCAGGTTTAGTTGGAAGAGTACCTAATGAATGCATACCTTCTACTATATAATTAATAAGAATTGCTCCTGTTTGATTTCCGTTAAAAGAAACATATTCTCCGTTTTCATCTCTAACTTCAATAGCAAGTCTATCACAATCTGGGTCTGTTGCAATAAGTAATTCTGCGCCTATTTTTTTTCCAAGATTTTCGGCATATTTGAAGGCTCTTGTATCCTCTGGGTTAGGATATCCTACTGTTGTAAAATCAGGATCTGGATTTTCTTGCTCTGGTACTACAGTAATATTAGTGAATCCTCTTTCAAAGAGAACCCTCCTTACTGGAATATTTCCTGTTCCATTAAGAGGTGTATAGATTATTTTAATATCCTTATCTATGTTTTCATCTCTAATGCTTAAGCCTTTAACCATATTTATATATTTATCATCCATCTCTTTACCTAATATAGTTAATAAACCGGATTTTTTAGCTTGTTCTTCATCCATTTTCTTAACATCTTGTAACCCTTTAAGAGATAATATTTCTTTAGTCATTCCATCAGCAATGTCTGATAACACTTGAGCGCCATCTTCCCAATACACTTTATAGCCATTATAATCTTTTGGATTGTGGCTAGCAGTTATTATTATTCCAGAAGCTGCTTTTAAGTCTCTAATTGCATATGAAATTTCAGGAGTAGGTCTTAAGCTTTCAAATAAATATGCTTTAATACCACTTGCATTTAATACTAGAGCGGCAGTCATTGCAAACTCTGCAGAAAAATGTCTACAGTCATAGCCGATTACTACTCCTCTATCCACATATTCTTGACCTTTATCCACAATAAAGTTAGCTATTCCCTGAGTAACTGTGGATATGTTGTATATATTCATTCTATTTGTACCGATTCCAAGTTTTCCTCTTAGACCTGCAGTACCAAATTCAAGAGTTTTATAAAATCTATCCTCAATTTCTTCTTCATTTCCTTCTAAGGCTTTTAATTCTTCTTTTGCCTTTTCATCAATATAAGGGTTATTAAGCCACTCTTCATAAATTTTTCTATATTCCATTCTATTTTCCTCCTTCTGTAGATTGTAAAACAAATTAGCAATTTGAAATTAGCAATTTGCAATTAAGGATGATTTTGCTACGCAAAATCTATAATTAACTAAATAATTAAAGATTTTCTGACCAAAGGGAAGAAAATCATCCACAATTGTGCATTGTGCATTATAAATTATGTATTGTAATAAATGTATCGTATTTAGTATTTTTTTTCAATCAAATTAGTAATAATTATGAATTATAATAAAATGGTATCTTTTTATTGATAAATTTTCCAGTATATATTGATGAGATTAATAAATCTCTAGAAGTTTTTGAGAAAATTTACAGCATTTTTATAAAATATTTTTTCTATTTCATTTTCCGTAAAGTTTGTTATTTTTAATGCATACTCTAATTTGTCCATATAACTTATATCTTTAATCTCTAAGTTGCAATTTATACCATCAAAATCAGAACCTAAAGAAATAACATCGATACCACCAATATTTTGTATATGTTTTATATGTTGTACAATATCAGATATTTTACTTTCATCACTTCCATTTAAAAATTCACTATAAAAATTTATTCCTATTAAACCACCACTATTAGAAATTGTTTTTATCATGTTATCGGTTAAATTTCTAGCATTATTTTCAATAGACCTAGCATTAGAATGAGATGCTAAAAAAGGAGAATTAGAGATTTGAGATACATCATAAAAGCCTTGGTCAGAGAGATGAGATACATCTATTATCATATTAAGTTTGTTCATTTCCTCAACTAAGTCTTTGCCAAAAGGAGTTAATCCATTATTACTATATTTAAACTCATGATTAGGATAACCAATTTCATTATGATAATTCCATGTTAGAGTTATTAATGAAACACCTAAATTATGCAATAAATATAGATTATCCATTTTACCTTCTATAGCTTCCCCACCTTCTATAGTTAAAAAAGCCGAAATTTTATTTTGTTTAGTATTAACATCTAATTCATTATAATTTGAAGCAAAGGAAATATAATCTTTGTTTTTTTCTAGCTCTGAATAAAATAAATTAATTAATTCGTTAGAATAATCAAAAGGATATAAAGTTTCCTTTTGGTCAATAAAAACTGCAAAAAATTGTCCTATTGAGTTAGCTTTTTTTAATTTTTCTATATCAATATGAAATTTATTTTTACATAGTTGTTTATTTTCTAAATAAAGTTTACTAAATGTATCACAATGTAGATCTATCAAATTCATAAGTTCACATCCTTTTGTTTTAATAGAGTATAAAAGATAATATATAATTATAGCATAATAAATAAATTAGATGGTAAATGCAGCTTTAACGAGTAAAAATATTTCGAGATAAATTAATCCAAAAATGTAATAAAATATTATATAATTATTAGTAAAGATATATTGATATTACTACATTATTGGAGGGTACCTATGAAAAAAGTAACAAGAAAACAAAAGAGAGAAAAATTAAGTACAATAAATTTTTTCGGAGAGTTCTTAAAAATCAAAAATCATTTTTTTAAAGCAATTAACTCAAAACTAAAGGATATTAAAGACAAAAGACATCAAAGTTATATTAATTACAATGCTGATATATTAATCTTTACATTGATAATGAAAAATATAACTGGTATAAAAAGCATGAACAAAATGACAACAGAATTTAATAGAGATGAATGTATTGATAATATTGCGAAAGCATTGGGATATGAGGAATTAGAAGAATTACCCCATCACGATACTATCAACAACTTTTTAGAAACATTAGCTCCTACGGAGATTGAAAAAATTAGGGACTATATGATAAAAGAATTGTTTAAAAAGAGATC
>NZ_JBTVVN010000089.1:0-1865 GCF_054819755.1 Clostridium sp. DL1XJH146 | reverse complement strand
AGGGGCTGTCTCAGAATAAATTCTGAGATACCCCTTTTTTATTATATTTTTCTTTCGTAACATACTAAAATTTATGAGTTTTAACTTACTTTTTTCCATCACAAAAACAGGTACAGTTTAAGTACCTGTAAAAATTATACATTTAATTACTGTTTTTTAAGATGCTTTTTTTTCTTGTTTAAATAATCTTTTTCCTACTCGGTCAGCCATAATTCTTCTATGTAGTTTATTAATGTTAAAACCAAAACACAAAAGGAGAAATTCTGTTTTTACATTTCTTTTCCCACGTGTTAAAAATCTTCTAAAACCAAGATCTTGCTTCAATACTCCAAATGCACCTTCAACTTGAATTGAACGATTCATCCTTAATATAATACCTTCTTCACTTGTTATGTTTTTATATGAATCTTGTCTTTTCTCAATAAATTTTGGTGATACACTTAACCTACGGTTTCCCTTGGCTCTAGTACATTTGCTTTTATGTATACAATCAGAACAATCTTCTGCTTCATATACTTTAATATTTGCAATATAGCCTGCTTTGGATTTTCTTGTAGTATCAAAAATATGTGATAGTCGTTTATTATTATGACAAATATAATAATCTTCCTCGCTATTGTATTCCATATTTTCTCGCTTTCCAATTTGATTCTTGAAGCTACGCTTTTTTTGTTTTTCATATACTGAAGGTTTTATGAATGATTTTTGACCTTTATTTTCAAGGTAAACTAAATTTTCTTCACTTTCATATCCAGCGTCAGCGACAATGTTACTATATTTAACATTTAAATTTTCTTCTACACTATCTATGAATGGAATAAAAGTTAATTGATCATTCCTGTCACTAAAAATATCCATAGCAACAATATACTCATTTTCTACTCCAATTTGAATGTTGTATCCTGGTTTAAGTTGAGAATTTCGCATGTGGTCTTCTTTCATATGCATAAAAGTAGCATCAGTATCAGTTTTTGAAAAACTATTTCTTCCATCAAATAGGTTGTTATAATTGGAGTATTTTTGCTGTTTATCAATGAAGTCTTCGACTTGTTCTATATCACGTTGTAAGGGAGTTTTTCGTTTCCCTTTTCCATGCACAAAAACAATTTTATTTTCTTGTTTTTTTGTGTTAAGATATTTCGACATTAATAGCAATTGTTCCAACATTTTATCCTCTTCAAATTGTAATTCTGCAGAGTATGTTAAATTATATTTTTCAATAAATTTTCTAATTTTTTCATGTAATTTTTGTTCATGTTTATTAGTTGATTTCTTCCATACGAAAGTGTACTTGTTAGCGTTAGCTTCAATTTTAGTACCATCAACAAATAAGTTTTCATATTGAACCTCATCAAGTGCATGAAGCTTTTTTATATATTGATAAAACAAATCTTCTGCTGCATTAGATATTCGCTCTCCTCGAAAGCGATTGATAGTGTTATGATCTGGGGCTTTTTCACCGCCTAATAACCATATAAAATTGATATCTCGTCTGCAAGCCTCTTCAATTTTGCGAGTTGAAAAGATTCCTTGAGAATATGCATAAACAAGAATTTTAAAAAGAGTGGGCGGATTAACAACAGGGTTTCTTCCTTTGTGTGAGTATGCTTGCATTAATTTCCTATAATCTAATTCCTCCATAACTTGGCTAAGCAATCTCACTGAATCATCATCTGGTATA
This sequence comes from Clostridium sp. DL1XJH146, assembly GCF_054819755.1. NCBI lineage: Bacteria > Bacillati > Bacillota > Clostridia > Eubacteriales > Clostridiaceae > Clostridium > Clostridium sp. DL1XJH146. Next base: position 184 of record NZ_JBTVVN010000089.1, on the reverse strand, counting down.
ATTAATCCTAAATTTAGTGGTAAAACTAATTGTTCTTTTTGCGAATTAGTAGTATAATTTTTATGTGTAATTTGTGTACTTGTCATACTATAATTATACTAAAAACGAGCCCTTTGTGGCTCGTTTTTTCATTAAAAAAATAAAAAACTGAGGCTATCTCAGTTTTCTATTCTGAGACAGCCCC
>NZ_JBTVVN010000088.1:0-1918 GCF_054819755.1 Clostridium sp. DL1XJH146 | reverse complement strand
AGTGCGTCCAGCTAAGCTGGACCATACTAACTGATGAAAGTTCAGTCGAGGTAATTGCCAAGAAGCCTTGTAACTAACTACCAAGCGTAATAGAAATATTGGGTTTGAAGCGTGGGGATAAAGTAACCCGGAAGGGTGCGAGTGAAAATACAGATTGTAATATAAAATGAATTCTGCCGCATCGTTATGCATGTCTCCGACAGGAGGAAAAGAGGAAGTCGAGCTTTGTGCATTTGGGCGAAGACCATGGACGATAGGAAGAACTTGGAACGCACTATCAAAGAATCCTTCGGTGTAGGGGAAGCAATATGTATTGAAAGTATGGTTCGGAACTGGAGAGACCTTCCTTTGCACAACAATTGTTGTAAAGAAAATTCATATAAGCCATATGGTGAAATTGATATTTTGCGAAGAAGGAGTCGGAGGAGTTCATAGTACCTATGATTTTATAGACAACAAAACTATAGATAGGAAAGGGACTCTACTTTATTCAAATTTTTGGAGGAGGTAAGAGTGAGTGAATGCGAAAGCTAACAACACCATAGACAAAGTTCGAGAACTCCAAAAGAAATTATATCTAAGTGCCAAAATCAATAAAAGAAGAAAATTTCACGCTTTATATGACAAAATCTACAGAAGAGATATACTACTCAAAGCTTGGGAACAGGTAAAAGTCAATAATGGTATTGGTGGAATAGATGGTATATATATAGACGATGTTATTGAATACGGAGAAAGTAAGTTTATAGAAGAAATACAAAAAGAATTAATAGAAAATAGCTATAATCCTAAACCAGTAAAAAGAGTCTATATACCAAAGAAAGACGGAAAGAAAAGACCATTAGGAATACCAATACTGAAAGATAGAGTAGTACAAATGGCAACTAAAATAGCTATAGAACCTATATTTGAAGCTGATTTTAAAGATAGTTCTTATGGTTTTAGACCTAAAAGAAATGCTCATGATGCATTAGAAGTAATAAGAAATAGATGCAATCGTAGAGGATGGTGGGTTCTAGATGCTGATATTAGTAGCTATTTTGATAATATTAATCATAATAAATTGATGTTATTAATAGAGCAAAGAATATCAGATAGAAGAGTGTTAAAGCTTATAGAGAAATGGCTAAAATCAGGAATAATAGAAAAAGGTAAATTTAAAGAGAGTACAATTGGTTCTCCGCAAGGAGGGGTAATAAGTCCACTACTTTCAAATATATACCTAAATTATTTTGATACAATATGGGATAAATACTATAGTCATCTTGGAACTCTTGTTAGATATGCTGATGATTTTGTTATCATTTCGAGGACAAGAAAAGAAATACAGCACGCATATTTTACAGTTAAAAGCATTTTTAAAAAGTTAGAGTTAAGTTTACATCCTACTAAAACAAAATTTGTTAGTATGTGGGAAGGAAAAGAAGGATTTGATTTCTTAGGTTTTCATCATAGGCGTAGCCAGGAAGAAAATAGAGAAGGTAAAAGATTTTATACAACAATACAAATACCAACTAAAAAGGCTATGAAAAGTATGAGAGAAAAGATTAAAAATGTACTTGGAAATAGGAAAACTTTAGTTAATGATATGTATGAAATGGTACAAATACTTAATAGAAAACTAACTGGTTTCAAAAATTACTATAAACTAAAATATGCAAGGAAACAACTAAATAAAATTGATTGGTACGTCATAACAAGATTTATTATTTGGTATAACCATAAGAAACAAAGGCGACCACGTCATAAAGGACTAAATGAAGTAGTAAATAATTTAAACGGAATGAAGCTAGTGAAACTTGCAATTTAATGGTTGAATGCATTAGAAAGAAGAATATCGGAAAGCCGTGTGCGGAAAAACCGCATGCACGGTTTGATGAGGGGAAAGAGGCGAGAGCCTCCGACCTACTCTACCAAT
>NZ_JBTVVN010000087.1:0-2146 GCF_054819755.1 Clostridium sp. DL1XJH146 | reverse complement strand
ATGCACAATGCACAATGCACAATGCACAATGCACAATGCACAATGCACAATGCACAATGCACAATGCACAATTAAGGAGGAAATATTTTAGCGGAGCTAAAATATTTCTTTTTTTTATTAGGACATTAATCAATAAATCAATAAATCAATAAATCAATAAATCAATTAATCAATTAATCAATTAATCAATAAACCAATAAATCAATAATGAATTAGCAAAGAAATCATTTATAAATAATTATCTTTTGATTTTTTATTAATAATTTTTTTTATAATTAATCTTTTATAAATTAAAGATTTTCTGAGGAACGAAGAAAATCATCCACAATTGTGCATTGTGAATTGTGCATTGTGCATTGTGCATTATGTTTTAAAAAGTGCATTATGTTTTAAAAAGTGTATTATGTTTTAAAAAGTGCATTAGGTTTTAAATTATTTTATAAAACAATGGTACTAAAAATGGTACAAGGGAACTTAGAATAAATCCATTAACAAAAGCTATAACAGCTACTTCAGAATCGGTGTATTTTGATATAAGAGGTAAAGTTGTGTCCATTGACGTCGCGCCAGCAGGAGCTATGGCTGTGAATTTATTTAATTTTTTAGAGATTATTGGGATGGTCATAATTGCAAGCAATTCTCTGAATACATTAGTTAGAAAGGCAACAGCGCCCATTTTGCTTGAATCTAATTTTGAAATTAATACACCGGATAAGCTATACCAACCGAAACCAGAGGAAATAGCTAAGCTTAAATTTATAGGTAAATCTAGGGCTAGTCCAGCTACAATACCACCTAGTAAAGTGCCGATTATAGTTCCAATAGGGATTAGGAGTATTTTTAAGCCGTGTTTTTTTAGGTCTCCAAATACTTCTTTATTAGAACCAATATCTATTCCTACAATAAAAATAAGTAAATTTAAAGATATAGTAATTAACGTGTCTATATTAGTTAAAAATTCTGCACCTAAAAGAAAGTTACCTACTAAAATTCCAAGTATTAATGCTATAAATATTAATATGCTCATTATTCTTTTCCTTTTCTGCTAATATTTTTTGTTAGTAAAAATACAATGATGATTGAGAATAAAGTTGTTGAAATTGCAAAAAATAAAGAAAGTTCACCTATCTCTTTGATTTGGTTTAAAATGTCTTTATTAGCACCTATAGAAGTACCCATTATAAATACTAATAAAAGTACCCCAATTAATTGTAACTTGCTTAATATTTTTTTGCTTTTAGGTTTTAGGTTAGTGAATATGCCGATAAGTATTCCTATTATTAGAACTAGAATTATTGATAACATAAATTACTCCTTTTTTGTTTATAAAAAAATTAAGAAACAATAACTATTATAAACATATTATCAATAAAAATAAAGAATGGATGGTGGTAAATATGTATAAAAAAAGATTATTTAAAGAATTTAATTACCATTTATTAAAAGATGATTATCCATCAAAATATTTGGAGGATATTTTTAAAGAAGAGAGTGTTCAAAATTTATACCCATTCGAACTTATTTATAAATTAAAAGAAATTCCACAAAACAAACAATATCATCCAGAAGGATCAGTATGGAATCATACCATGTTAGTAGTTGATAGAGCTGCTACATTAAGAGGAAAAAGTAAAGAGGCAGAAGTTTTTATGTGGGCAGCATTATTGCATGATTTAGGTAAGTTATATACAACAAAGATTAAAAAAGGTAAGATTACAGCCTATGACCATGACAAGTACGGTCAAACACTTGCTATTAAATTTTTAGAAGAAGTTGAGCAAGAAGAAGAATTTATTCAGAAGGTATCTTTATTAGTCAGGTGGCATATGAATGCACTTTTTGTAGTTAAAAAATTACCATTTTCAGATATAGATAAATTAGTTAAAGAAGTACCTATTGATGAATTAGCTCTATTAACTCTATGCGATAGACTAGGTAGAGGTGAATTAGATAAGAAGAAAGAAAAAGAAGAACGAGATAATATAGATGTATTTGTTAATAAATGTAGGGAAGCACTGCTTAAAGATTAATTTGCAATTTGTAGAGTGCTTCTTTTAAAAAAAGAGTACAGATAAAAGATAAAAGATAAAAGATAAAAGATAAAAGATAAAAGATAAAAGATAAAAGATAAAAGATAAAAGATAAA
>NZ_JBTVVN010000086.1:0-2955 GCF_054819755.1 Clostridium sp. DL1XJH146 | reverse complement strand
CACTGTATAAATTGTTGAATAAGCCCTCGACCTATTAGTACTGGTCAGCTGAACACATTACTGCGCTTACACCTCCAGCCTATCAACCTGGTAGTCTTCCAGGGGTCTTACTAACTTATGTTATGGGAAATCTAATCTTGAGGTGGGCTTCACGCTTAGATGCTTTCAGCGTTTATCCCGTCCCAACATAGCTACCCAGCAATGCCACTGGCGTGACAACTGGTGCACCAGAGGTTGGTCCATCCCGGTCCTCTCGTACTAAGGACAGCTCCTCTCAAATTTCCTGCGCCCACGGCGGATAGGGACCGAACTGTCTCACGACGTTCTGAACCCAGCTCGCGTGCCGCTTTAATGGGCGAACAGCCCAACCCTTGGGACCGACTTCAGCCCCAGGATGCGACGAGCCGACATCGAGGTGCCAAACCTCCCCGTCGATGTGAACTCTTGGGGGAGATCAGCCTGTTATCCCCGAGGTAGCTTTTATCCGTTGAGCGATGGCCCTTCCACACAGAACCACCGGATCACTAAGCCCGACTTTCGTCCCTGCTCCACCTGTATGTGTCGCAGTCAGGCTCCCTTCTGCCTTTGCACTCTTCGCGCGATTTCCGACCGCGCTGAGGGAACCTTTGGGCGCCTCCGTTACCTTTTAGGAGGCGACCGCCCCAGTCAAACTGCCCACCTAGCAATGTCCTGTGACCAGATTCATGGCCGCCAGTTAGAATTCCAGTACTGTCAGGGTGGTATCCCAAGGATGACTCCACATAAGCTGACGCCCATGCTTCTAAGTCTCCCACCTATCCTGTACAGACAATACCGAAATTCAATGCTAAGCTACAGTAAAGCTCTACGGGGTCTTTCCGTCCAACCGCGGGTAGCAAGCATCTTCACTTGCACTACAATTTCACCGGATTTACTGCCGAGACAGTGCCCAAATCATTACGCCATTCGTGCGGGTCGGAACTTACCCGACAAGGAATTTCGCTACCTTAGGACCGTTATAGTTACGGCCGCCGTTTACTGGGGCTTAAGTTCATAGCTTCGCTTGCGCTAACTATTCCCCTTAACCTTCCAGCACCGGGCAGGCGTCAGCTCCTATACATCACCTTACGGTTTAGCAGAAACCTGTGTTTTTGATAAACAGTTGCTTGGGCCTTGTCACTGCGGCCTGCTCTCGCAGGCACCCCTTCTCCCGAAGTTACGGGGTCAATTTGCCGAGTTCCTTAGCAGTAATTCTTCCGACGACCTTAGGATTCTCTCCTCATCTACCTGTGTCGGTTTGCGGTACGGGCAATTTTATACTTCATAGAGACTTTTCTTGGCAGCGTGGAATCAGATACTTCGCCCGAAGGCTCCCCATAACACCTCAACCTTAAGTAGAAACGGATTTTCCTGTCTCTACAGTCTAAGTGCTTAGACGCACATCCAATAGTGCGCAAATCTTATCCTCCTGCGTCATCCCATCTGTCAAACGCATAAAATCGGTATTGGAATATCAACCAATTGTCCATCACCTACGCCTTTCGGCCTCAGCTTAGGTCCCGACTAACCCTGGGAGGACGAGCCTTCCCCAGGAAACCTTAGATATTCGGTCAATAGGATTCTCACCTATTTTTCGCTACTCATGCCAACATTCTCACTTCTGTACAGTCCACCACTCCTTACGGTATGACTTCAGCCCATACAGAAAGCTCCTCTACCACTCTTTCGAGTCCATAGCTTCGGTGGTAAGTTTAGCCCCGTTACATTTTCGGCGCAAGATCTCTCGACTAGTGAGCTATTACGCACTCTTTGAATGAGTGGCTGCTTCTGAGCCAACATCCTAGTTGTCTTTGAAATCTCACATCCTTTTCCACTTAACTTACACTTTGGGACCTTAGCTGATGATCTGGGTTCTTTCCCTTTTGACTACGTATCTTATCATTCGCAGTCTGACTGCCGGGGTAAAAGTTAATGGCATTCGGAGTTTGATAAGGTTCGGTAACTGCAATAGCCCCTAGCCCATTCAGTGCTCTACCTCCATTACTCAATAACCCGACGCTAGCCCTAAAGCTATTTCGAGGAGAACCAGCTATCTCCGAGTTCGATTGGAATTTCTCCGCTATCCACAGTTCATCCCATGCTTTTTCAACAGCAACGTGGTTCGGTCCTCCACGGAATTTTACTTCCGCTTCAACCTGACCATGGATAGGTCACTCGGTTTCGGGTCTACAGCATGCAACTAGTCGCCCTATTCAGACTCGGTTTCCCTTCGGCTGCGCACCAGAAGTGCTTAACCTTGCTGCATACCGTAACTCGTTGGCTCGTTCTACAAAAAGCACGCCGTCACACATAAATGTGCTCCGACCGATTGTAGGCATACGGTTTCAGATTCTATTTCACTCCCCTCACGGGGTTCTTTTCACCTTTCCCTCACGGTACTTCTTCACTATCGGTCACTAGGTAGTATTTAGCCTTGGGAGGTGGTCCTCCCTGCTTCCCACGGGGTTTCTCGTGTCCCGTGGTACTCTGGATTAGACTTCGAAATCTTATTTTTTCACCTACAGGGCTATTACCCTCTACGGCTGAACTTTCCAGTTCTATTCGGTTAAAATAATCAATCTTTGATAGTCTATCCACAACCCCAGAGTCAAGACTCTGGTTTGGGCTCTTTCCATTTCGCTCGCCGCTACTCCGGAAATCGATTTTTCTTTCTCTTCCTTCGGGTACTTAGATGTTTCAGTTCCCCGAGTGTACCTCCATATACCTATTAATTCAGTATATGGTACATGTAAACATGTAGGTTTCCCCATTCGGAAATCTCCGGATCATAGGTTGTTTGCACCTACCCGAAGCTTATCGCAGCTTATCGCGTCCTTCATCGGCTCCTAGTGCCAAGGCATTCACCGTACGCCCTTTATATCTTAATCAACGTTTTGTTACAGTGACGTTTCTTTATTTGAATGTGCAATTTGCAAT
>NZ_JBTVVN010000085.1:0-3882 GCF_054819755.1 Clostridium sp. DL1XJH146 | reverse complement strand
ATAATCTATTTTAATCATCTCTTTCTATACTTATTTTGAATAAACCGGTTAATTCATTAATTACTATTATTTCCATACCGGTTTATTTTATACAAACTTCTGTTCTTTTTTAAAATACTTTTATATACAAGTTCTCAAATTTGCGAATCATTAGTAAATTATTCATGACCCTGAGTGTGTTAGACAGACTTGCTTATGGAAAAGTATCTGGTACTCTTATATCATATTTGATAAACTATTATTAGTAGATATAATATATTTTAATTCATGGTTTCGGAAATCAAAAGATAAAGGGGGATAAAATGTAATGAAGAAGCTTAAATTAACATTGGGATTAGTATTTAGTTTTTTAATAATATTTTCATGGACAGCCTTAGCAAAGGATTATAATATGGGCGACGCAACTGAAGAGTTTTTAGCTCAAATGCCCTCATCGAATATGAGTGCTACATTTGATTATCAGTCGGATATGTGGATTTTAAAACCTTCATTTACTGGCATAAAATATGATAATTCAACAGTTTCAGAAGTTGAATTAATTGAAAATAATGGTTACAGAATTCATTTAGATAGCAATAATGAGGTAAACTATATATCAATTACCTGTAATGAATTTGGAATAATTTTTGAAGAAAAAGATGTTTATGGTGATGAAATCAGGCTTCCTTTTGAAAAATTCCAACCAAATGAAGAAGGAAAATGTGACTTTTACGTAGAGCATACTTATATTCATTTGTGGGAGGGATATGTTGTTTATAGACAAACAAGTAATATTGAAACTCTAGATTATAATGAGATTGCAAGTCAAAGAGAAAAGTTTATTGATAATAGTATAGAAAATAATGGAGTAACTGGTGACGATGAAATAACTTTAAACGATGATAGTGATAATAACTCTGACAAGTCTCCTTTTGGTACTGTAGCTATTTTCACTGTTGGTGCAATTGGATCATACTTTGCTTTAAGAAAGATTAATAAGAAAAAAAATAAACAGAAAAACATTCAAAAAGACGCTGCTAATATTGAAGATCTTAAAATCATAGAAGATCTATCGTACACTGACTATAATAATGATATGGAAATATCAGATTCAACTACAGAAAATAAAATTGATGAATTTATGTCTTTAAATAAAAAAGAGAAGATTCGTATACGCAATGAGTATAATCAAGATCAAAGTTCTTATTATGATACAGTAGATAAAATGTATGGATATTCTACAAATATAGCAAAGGGTATTGAAATCGGATGTGATTCTTCCATTGATTTTTTAGAAAATATAACTGGCCCAGCAGGAAAAATGGTTAAAAATGTTTATACAGTAAGTAAAAAAACTTTAGTAGGAACTTCAGAATATCTTCATAGTAATGATAAGTCTTTTTCAAATGCAGTAGACAAAATAGGCGCAAATTTCGTTGAAGGGATGACTGACGTTGCTGAAGGATACACAGAAGGGAAATATAAAGGAGCCAAACACATATTTACTTATGTTAAAGATGCCGTAAAAACTGGTTATAAGGATGGTTTTACTCTAGAAAATATGGGTAAGTCATTTGAAAAATCTTCAAAGAATGTAGCTTTTGATATTGTTTCAGATGGTATTTCTGATAAATTACCAAGTTATAACGGCGGGAAAAAAGATGGTATTAATATTTCTAACAATTCCTTAGATTATATTAATAAAAAAATTAAAGGCAATAATAAAACTTCTAGGCAGATTAGAAATACTATCAAAAAACATTTTTATAAAAATACAAAAGGACAAGTTCAGAAAGGTATAAATACTGTAATTAAAGGGGGACTAAATCTATGATTAAAAACGAAAATTTTTTCTTGAATGCTAATTTACTTAAAGGTATTGCAAAATTACAAAACACAGAATATACATTCTTATCTCCATTAGCCTATGGACATAAAGAAAAATTAGATAATAATGATATGTCCGGGTTGGTTAGCGCTGGTGTTTTACAAAGTAACGGTAAAATTTCGGAAGAGTTCAATGAAATTTATAAAATCTTAGCGCAAGCAAAAGCTTATGTAAGATTAAGATTTTTTAATGGAATAGATCTATTAGAATATACGAATTATTTTTCTATGAACGAACAAAAATCAGCCTTGATACAGACTAAAAATAAAGGCGTAAATATAAGTATTACAAACATAGACAAAATCACAGATATAATAACTCAATTTTCAGGACAAAGTCTAGTAAAAAGTAGCGATTTTAATGAAGAATTAGATAAAAATCAGGCAATTGTTCTTTTTGCTCTTATTGAAATTTATAGAAGAAATTATTTTAACATATTAGCAAATGGAGAGTCTTTTGAAAATTCTAACGGTGAAAATTTAAAGATAAAAGAGGCATATTCAAGTGACATAATCCAATTAATTAATAGTAAGGAAAATAATTTTCATAATGTATTAGCTTATTTAATGAATATGATTGAATATAAAGATAACGAACTTGATATTAAGGCAATTGATAATTGTCTTCATGATTTAGAAATCAAGAAAATAATTGAAAAATCTAATTCTGGTTATATTTTGAGTGAAAATACTAGAATTCTAGCTGATAGAATGTTATTGATTCAAAATGTTTGCTCATTAAATGTTGGTAGAGCATGTATTGACGACACTGTTATTTCTCTAGGGGTTATATACTTACAATTTGGAATAAATGATATTATTTCATTAGAAGTAAACAATGGGAAAATTGTTATAAAATCTGTAGCTACTATTGAACTTATAGAAAGTATTAGGTATTTTTTCAAAGACGGAAATGCCCTACTAGATGCTGAAAAAGAAATCACATCAAAATTAACTGAGGATAACAATTCTGATACAATAAATTTTTGCCCTTTCTGTGGAAATAAAATAACTGAAGGTTATAATTTTTGTGGTGAATGCGGGAAACCAATTGTAAATGCTTCAAAAGTTGCGAAGGGTAAATGTACTAAATGTGGTTATGTAAATAAGAGTGATGATAGTTTTTGTATCAAATGTGGTGCTAAAATTGACTAAAATAAAAAATTGTAGCGATAATCATTCAATTGACTGTCGCTATATTTATGCAATTGATTTCGATAGAAATCAAGTTCGTCTCCCATGTCTCCTCACAAAGACCTCTAGAGGTAAATAGTAATTTATTAATAAATTGTAGATATTTGTTCATATGTCCTAGGGGTCTTAGTCTGCATATATCGGGAAGTACCTGATACCCTTGTTTTGTCCTTCATTTTGCTTGCTTTTATCGGACAATGTTACTCTGATAAGTCTAATTTATAATATCTACTTTTTTTATTACCTAAAGCAATTATTATTTTCTTATGTGTTAAACCCTCAAACACTTTTCTAGCACCTGAAGATGATAACTCTGTTACTTCTCTAGCTTCTTTATTAGTTATACTTTCATATTCTTTTAAGTAGTTAATTAATATATTGTAAATGTTTGTTTTCCCTGAGGGTCTTAGTCTGCCTATAAAAATTCTTTGTAAATAAACAAAAAATTCAGCATCAAATTTTATGAGGCCGAATTCTTAAATCTTTATATTTGTTTTTTAAAACTACTTTTGATTTTTATGGCTGTCGATGGTAATAACATTCATAACCCTAAAGTATATTTATCTGATATCAAAAAAGCTTTCCCCAAGTCTCCGGCCCAACTATTCCATCCACTAGTAAGTGGTGTTCTTGTTGAAAATGCAGCACAGCTAAATATGTATTAACAAGTTCGTCGCCCGCATCACCTCACAAAGACCCCCAGGGGCAAATAACATTTTATTAATAAATTGTGAATATTTGTTCATATCCCCTAGGGGTCTTAGTCTGCCTATAGGCAGACTTGCTTTTAAAAATATTTTTCCAACTCATCTAAACTCTCTA
>NZ_JBTVVN010000084.1:0-4130 GCF_054819755.1 Clostridium sp. DL1XJH146 | reverse complement strand
GGACAATTTGCAATGTTCAATTTGCAATTTGCAATTACTTGGATAATTTGCAATGTTCAATTTGCAATTTGCAATTATGGATGATTTTGCGGAGCAAAATCTTTAATCTTATTGAATTAATTAAAGATTCTCGACCAAAGGGAGAGAATCATCCTTAATTGTGCATTGTGCATTGTGCATTGTGCACTGTGCATTGTGCACTGTGCATTGTGCATTGTGCACTAAAGATTTATACTTTGCATTTGAATTTAAAAAGGGGATTTTAAATGGAGCGTTTAGTTTTTAAGGGAGTTACTTTAGAGGAAATTATTTTAAGAGCTAAAGATGGGGATGAAGAAGCAATTCAATTTATTTTAGATAAATATAGACCTTTGATTTTAAAATTAGCAGGAAAGTACACTATACCTAGTTATGATTTTGAGGATGTTGTGCAATACGGTTATTTGACATTAATTAAGGCTATAAAAATGTATAAAGTAGGGAGCAATTCATTTAATGGCTATGCTATAAGGGCTATTAGAAATAATATTATGGATCTGTTTAAAAGACATATTAGGATATATAGTGAGGTTCCCAATAATGAAGTGCTAAACATTTGCGTGGATAATAGTTTGTCTATTGAGGACAATATCATCGCTGGGGAAGAGATTAAAAGGTTGTATAAGGGCTTAGATGAGCTTTCTAAAGAAGATAGAAAAATTATTAATGAACATTATTTTGAGGGGAAAACCATGAAGAGCATAGCTGATGAAAATAAGATAAAGTACAGAAAACTCATCAAAGAAAAGAACAGAATCATTAAAAAATTGAAGAAACTTACCTAAATGTGCGTGGCACCAAAGACACAAAAAGGTGCCTGGCACAAAATAGATAAAAAGTGTCTGGCACCGAAAATTCCATATATATATAAGAGAATAGCAGTGACTGTTATTTTGACAGTACCAAAGGAGGTAATCCGATGTATCAAGATTTTATTAACTTGATTTCAACAGTAGGATTCCCAATTGTAGTAAGTTTCTATTTGCTTGTTCGCTTTGAGAAGAAGATTGAGGAGTTAACTCAGGTTCTGACAGAGCTAAAGGAAGTAGTTACTCGAGAGAGTTTATAGTTTAACTAAAAATTTGTACTAGTCCAAAACTCATGAGAATATTGAGATTTTGTACAAGTACAAATTAAGTTGAATTAAATAAACTCCTAACTGTTATTGAGGAAAAGGAAAGGTAAGTTTAACTTGCCTTTCTTTTTTTACGCAAAATTAGGGGAATAATAAAAAAACTACATATATATAGGTAAAGACAATGCACGATGAACAATGCACAATGCACAATTAAATTCAAGGTCAAAAGATTAAAACCAATTAGTAATTGTGGGTGATTATGTTTTAAAAAAAGGTGGTGATAGATTTGAATATTACGGATACACATCTAAAGTTTAACGGTAATTTTAGTAAAGGGAATAGCCCTAAATTTATTGTTCTTCATCATGCAGCTATTAGTGAATGCACTATTGAAGACATTAATTCTTGGCACAAAGCTAGAGGATGGGCGGGCTGCGGGTATCATTATTTTATTACTAAGGATGGGGAAGTGTTTAGAGGTAGGGATGATGATGTTATTGGAGCTCATTGTAAAAATCATAATAAAAATTCACTAGGTATTTGCCTAGAAGGAAATTTTATGAATGAGGAGCTAACAGAAATCCAGAAAGATAAATTACAGGAGCTTTGCAGAGAGTTGGTGATTAAATACAACATAAAAAGTATAAGTGGACATAGAGAATTGGGGCCAACAGAGTGTCCAGGAGATAATTTTCCACTAGATGAAATCAGAAAAGGAATAATGAAAAACATTCCAGAAAATCAGAATAAATACTGCGGATATTTACTTAAAATCAATCCACATAAATACGATGAAGAAGTAAAAAAAGTTCAAGAAAAACTTATAGAACTTGGATATGGAGTAGGGGTATATGGTGCTGATGGGTACTTTGGCAATTATACATATTTAGCTGTGCTTCATTTTCAACAAGAATACCACTTACTAGTGGATGGAATAGTTGGGCCGGAGACTTGGAAAGTTCTTTTTTGAAAGACTATGTCAAAGAAGCTGTTACTGATATTGTACTTTAGATGATGGGAGACCTCTTTTAGAGGTTTTGCTAAAAGTTTAATAAACAAATATGTATTGATGATAAAGACCAGTCCTTATATGGGGGCTGGTCTTTGGTTTGTGTAAAAATAGATAAAAGAGTTATATCCAATATGGATAATAATGGTTTACAAAAGATGAAATGTAATTGTAAAAATGGCAACACCCTCGAGGGTCATGAACAATTTGTTAATGATTCACAAATTTAAGAAGCAATTCTAAAAAAATAAATTAAAACCCTAAATACTTCAGCCTCACAACTTTGAGACTGAATTATTTTTATATACACATCTATTTGAATCACCCCTCATATTAATAAATTGTTATTTGCCCCTGGGGGTCTTTGTGAGGAGATGCGGGCGACGAACTTGTTAGTAGTAAATTTTTGTAATAATATGTCATACGATTTTCCTTGAGAGCGATCACTTTTTGTGATACTATTGTGTTAGAAATGATAGTAGATGATAGAAGGGGTGATATTATGGATTTGTATGAAAGTGAAACAGTTGAATTAAAAGAAATCTATACTTTTGGTTTAAAGAAAGAAATTGTTGCTTTTGCAAATACAAACGGTGGAATAATTTATATTGGAGTGCGAGATAGTGGAGAAGTTATTGGTGTTGATAACGCTGACTTTGTAATGCAACAAATTTCTAATTCCCTAAGAGATAGTATTCGACCTGATATTTCTATGTTTACTAATATTGAGTTATTACAGGAAGAAAAAAAGTTTTTTATTAAATTAACCGTTACCCAAGGTACAAAAAAGCCTTATTATCTATCAGATAAAGGACTTAAACCAACAGGTGTATATGTTAGAAGTGGAACAACATCTTCCCCAGCATCTGAAGATGCTATCCGTATGATGATAAAAATGACAGATGGTGATTCATTTGAGACGAATCGTTCTATGGTTCAGGAGCTGACTTTTAATAGATTAGAAGAAGAATTAAAAAAAAGAGGTTTAGAATTTACAGAAGTTCAAATGAGAAATTTAGGTATCCTTTCTTCTGATGATATTTACACCAATATGGGGTTACTTGTTTCAGATAAATGTAAACACTCTATCAAATTTGCGATTTTTCAAGGCACAGATAAGCTAGTATTTAAAGATAGAAAAGAGTTTACAGGTTCCTTGTTTGCTCAGCTTGTAGATGCTTATAAAACCATTGATTTTTATAATGGAACAAAAGCAACCTTTCATGAGTTACTTCGTGCAGATGAGAGAGATTATCCGGAAGATGCTGTTCGTGAAGCATTGCTTAATGCTATCGTTCACAGGGAATATTCCTTTAGTGGGAGCACATTTATAAATCTTTACTCTGATCGTTTAGAAATTATCTCTTTAGGCGGACTGGTATCTGGTCTGTCATTAGAGGCAGCTATGCTTGGAGCATCACAACCTAGAAATGAAAAACTTGCAGCCCTATTCTATAGAATGAAGCTAATTGAGGCTTATGGCACTGGTATTAGCAAGATAATCAGTTGCTACAAAGGTCTAACTGTACAGCCTAAGTTCAAAAATGTAGAAGGGGCATTTCAAGTAGTGCTACCTAACAGACATGCACGAGAATTAAGTGCAGAAAATGAAAAGTATTTACCAATACTTAGATTGTTTGAAAAGCAAAAGGAAATCACAAGAAGTGATGTTGAAGAAGCTTTGGGGAGTGGTACGACTCATGCAATTAATACGCTTAAAGAAATGCTTGATAAAGGTTTGATTAGTAAGGTAGGAAATGGTAGACTGACTAGATATATAGAAAGCAACCAATAAATGAATTCCTAATGCGATCCATTTATTGGTAACACCCTCGAGGGTCATGAACAATTACTTCTAGGGACTGGATTAATGATATTTTATCTATAGTATCTCAGATTAATAATGAAGTGTTTTCTTTAAAAGATGTTTATAAGTTTGAGAATATTTTAAGTATGGCACATCCTAAAAATAATAATATTAAAGCAAAGATAAGGCAGCAGCTT
>NZ_JBTVVN010000083.1:0-4476 GCF_054819755.1 Clostridium sp. DL1XJH146 | reverse complement strand
AGATTAAATTATGAGGCAGTGAGTGATGTAATTAGTGAGTATCGTGTAAGTAAATCAATTAGTCAAGATTGGAAAAAAGAAATTGAAAAAGATTTTGACAGGCGTGGAAATTGAATTAGATAGATTTTTAAAATTATAAAAGTAAATAGAAATTTTTGAGTACATAGACAGTAACTGTCTATGTGTATTTTTTATAATGGGTATGTAGACTAGATTAATTAATATAAAAACAAATATTTAGGAGGCTTCAAAATGAAGAAAAGTATATTGATAATTATGTTAGCTATATTGGCGGTTATATTTAATGGATGTAGTGACAAACGAAATAATGTGAATGAAAAACCAAAGGAAGAAAACGAAGTAGCGATGAGTGATACAGATGAAGAAGTTATTTTAAAAGATGATGAAGAAGATACAAATGTCAATGTCCGTAGTAGAACTGCAGTTATAAATGAAATGCATAATATGTCAAATACTTTAATAGTTGCAGATGACATTTGGACTGAGGAAGATATAACAGATAGTTCTGTATCAAAACTAATTAAAGAAGTATCCTCATCAGATTTTAAAGATAAGGAAAGATTATTAGAAATTTTAGAAAGGTGGAAAGAAGAAGATTTTTCTCAAGGAGTGACAGATCACAATTATCTGTGGAATCAGTTAGGAGGTACTATAGGAAGAGCAACTGCACTAAGAGAACAATATAAATAATAAGCTAGATGAAGAGCTTTCCGTAGATTTCAAGTTCAAGGACGTGTAGAGAACAAGGGTGGGAATTAATCAGTGTTATTGGAAAAGATTAAAACTATAAATTAAAGAATATTGATAGGGGTGTATTAGTATGGATAAGAGAGATATATTAAATATGTTATTAATGGACAAGGATTTTCAATTATTAGAGGATAAGCTTAACGATAATACAATATTTCACATATTAAATGTTGAGAAAAGAGAAATTACACATTCAGCTTTTGTAGGATGGTTATTAGATCAAAATGCTTCACATGGAATGAGTTATAAGCCATTAAAAAGTATGATGATTCAAGCTTTTGCACTTACAACCCAAGGAAATGATAATTTTGGAAATCATAAATTTATAGATCCTATTGTTATTGATAAATTAGATTTTAATAGCGTACAAGTTGAGACAGAACATGCTATCAATAATGGAAAGAGAAGAATGGATATACTCGTTAGTATTGCGGGAAATGAGGATGAAATAATTCCAATTCTGATTATTGAATATAAGGTTGAGGCTAAAGAAACAAATAATCAAACAGTAGATTATGCAAAATGGGCTAGAAATTCACCTAAGTATTTAGGGGAATATGAACCACTTCATCTTTATATTGTGCCTGATGATAATGATGAATCTTCTCCAGCGGAACCTTTCGTTATTATGGATTATGATAATTTTGATCAGTGGCTACGTCATTTAAAGAACTATGAAAAAACTTCACAAGCAGAGTTTCTACTAAAAGAATTTAGGAGTTGCTTAAAAAAGCAGCAGTATATGTTTGATGATTATACTAATGATTTGGTAGATAGAATAAGTAAAAAGCATGAAAAAGAATTAGCGGAACTATCGAATATAAGAATTAATGAAATGGATTCAGAAATTAGAAATAGCTTAAGATTACATAAAAAAGCTTTTGAGAAATTAGGACTTAATTTTTATAATAAAGTATCTAAAGGAGAATCTGAATTCATAAAATTATTTAAGGAAAATTTGGAAAGGGGTATTTCCAAAGAAAAATGGAAATCCAATAATTCTAATGGATGTATTAAGATTGTTAGTATTGATTTTGAAAGAAAATTGAGGCAGTTAGATAAAGAACTATGTAATAAAATTCGTCTTCAATATTGGATGGAAAGACCTAGTAGACAAAGTGCTACTATAAAGGTTGAAATAACAGGCGATGGGGCTAAGTATAAGAGTATAAAACTAAAGCTTTCAAATTCTTTGAAAACTTGTTTTGATGAGGATGCTGTAATAGTTAAAGGTAAAGAAACTGTTGGAGTAGTTATTTCAATGAAAGTAAGCTTACCAGGAGTTTATGATATTGAAGAGGATAATCTTGATAATGTAAAAAAATATGAAGATACTGTTGTAACTGCTGTTAATAGGTTTACAACTTATTTTAATGAAGAAAAGGTACTTTATTGGATTGAAAATAATCTTCCTAAAATTGTTGAGCAATATAATTTTGTAGAAATTTTAGAATGAGTAATGTTGGTTAATTATGAGGAGCGGGGTTATCAATCAGATGAAAGGGGTAAGTACAATGAAAAAACCTCAGGCACTTCTTTACATGTATAAGATTCTAGCTAAAGGTGGAGTCTTAAATAAAAAAGAATTAGCTAATAAGCTAGAAGTAAGCACTAAAACTGTAGAAAGATACATAGAGGAGATTAATCTTAGCTTACAGGAGGATCTGGAAACAGATTTTTTAGATGTAGCTGTGAAATATAATAAAAAATTAAATGGGTATGTACTAAAATCTATGGAGAAATTATATATATCAAAAGAAGATATATTGACTATTTCAAAAATATTATTAGAAAGTAGGGGGCTTTGTAATAGTCAGATGAACTTTTTACTAGACAAATTAGTTGCAAACTGCTGTAATAATGATGAATCTTTCATTAAAAAAATCATATATAGTGAAAAAGCTAATTATGAAGAACCAAGACATGGGGATGATAAGTTAATTGAAAAAATATGGGATTTGAGTGAAGCTGCAAGAGAAAATAAAAAAATAATAATTGATTATACCAAGATAGGTCCCAATGGTAAAGTAAATGAAGTAAGCACCAAAAGAAAAGTAATACCTCAAGGTATAATGTTTTCAGAGTATTATTTTTATTTAATTGCTTATATAGATTGGGAGGATAGTTTTAAGCCTATGGGTACAATTCCTTATAGATTAGATAGAATTAAAGACTATATTATAACTGAAGAAAGATTTGATATAAATGAAATACCTAAGTTAGAGGAAGGTGAGATTAGAAAAAATAGTCAGTTTATGTACTTAGGAAATAAGGAGCATGTGGAATTTTTATATACAGGAAGATCTTTAGAAGCTGTTGAGGACAAGCTACCAAAAGCTAAAATTACAACACTTAAAGATGGACAATATTTGGTAAAAACAGAAGGCAGTACTAGAGGGCTTAAATTTTGGATTCTCAGCCATGGTGAAGCAATCGAAGTCTTAAAATCAAAGGCCTTTAGAGAAGAAATAATAGATACAGTAAATAAATTATCACAAATATATGGAGGAGATAAATGATGAAAAAAATGAAGCTAAAAACTATAAAGGTAATAGTATTAAGTATGACGATTTTATCAGTGATTATGATGAATGGATGTGCAAATAATCAGAGTAATAATAAATCATCAGATGATAATGAAGTGATTATGGATAAAGATAATTCTACCATTAATGAAGAAAATAATGTTGATGAAGAAGAAAATGAGATTGGCAGTGGGGAATATACAGCTATTACGAAAAGAATGGATTTGTCACTTGAAGGATTAGGTGACAGACAAAGTCAAGTGGAAAAATTATTTAAACATTCATTTTTAATGATTGATGCCTATCGAGTTGGAATAAGTGAATCTGACGAAGAAGGATGTTTTTCTATAGATCCTGAAGAATTTAATAATATGTTACAGGAAGATTATGATGAGTTTAAAGAATTATTCGAATCTGAATTAGCACAAATAGAAGAACTTGGAGTAGGGGTTGAGGAAGAAAATTATATTGAAGGAAGAGTTACTAATCCCTTTTCTGGAGAAAATGGAGACTTACTTGCAATAGTATGGGAAGTGAATAAAGCATACTATAGTGGTATAAAAGAAGTAACTAATAATTCAGATATAGTATTAACTCATACTTTAAGTACAAACACAAAAATTGAGGAAACAAGAGATGTACTACAAAGATATTGGTTTTACTTATTTGGCGGAAAATTTGAAGTTGAAGGACTAGTAGAGAATTAGGGTAGATATTGAGTAAGACAGTTCATTATGGGACTGCTTTTTTCTTTGTATAGAAATCATTAATATTTAAATATATAACTAGAAATTTAAAAATCTTTAAAATTTATTGTAATAAAATTTAAAAACATACAATTTCTGTCATATACCCCGTGATACTATACAGATAGTTAAAAACTATATAAGATATTTGGAGGGAAAAGAATGAAAAATTCAATTTCAAGAACTGGTGAAATGGTGTTAGGAATTCTAGGTGTTGTTTCAGGGTTAATAGGTTCATTTATAGCAGTATTTATGGGTGGCTTATCAGAGGCAGTTTCAGGTGATTCAAGTGGTCTTGGAGGACTGTCATTTGCAGCATTTATTTTTGCTATGGTAGGTCTTGTTTCAATTATACTAATTAAAAAACATAAAAAAGTATCAGCTTGGGGATTTTTAATCTCAGGGATAGGGATTTTTATTTCTATTTCATTTGC
>NZ_JBTVVN010000082.1:0-4710 GCF_054819755.1 Clostridium sp. DL1XJH146 | reverse complement strand
TTTTTATTGTAATCTAATAGGTAACATCTAGATTTGTTATTTTACATAAATTGGTTCTGTTAGGTTGATGGCTATGACTAAGCCCCCTAGGGTATATGAACAGATATTTACAATTTATTAATAAATTGTTATTTGCCCCTGGGGGTCTTTGTGAGGTGATGCGGGCGACGAACTTGCTATATGCTTTATTATAAAATAAATATAAATATTGAAGAATTCAGCCTCAAAATTTTGAGACTGAATTATTTTTATATACAGAATAAGAACTTATGTTTTGGGAGAAACCAATAAATGAATTCCTATCGTCATCCATTTATTGGAAATACCCTCGAGGGCCATGAGCAACCAATAAATGAATTCCTATTGTCATCCATTTATTGGAAATACCCTCGAGGGTCATGAACAAATTGTTAATGATTCACAAATTTAATAAGCTATCCTAAAAAATAAATTCGAACTATAAATAATTCAGCCTCACAATATTGAGACTGAATTATTTTTATTTACAGATCTATTTGAATCACCTCTCCTATTAATGTAAAATTTATGTATAAGAAAAATTAATATTTCCATTTTAGAAAAGAGGAATCCACTATGGATACTGATCTACAAAAATATTATTCGAATTATAAAAATGAATATAAAAGTTCAGCACAACTTACGAGAGTTATTTCAGAAAACTGGTTTAATGATAATATGTATTGTCCATTTTGTAATTCTGATAGGGTAAAAAGCTATCCCAATAGTTATCCTGTTGCAGATTTTTATTGTACTAATTGTGGTGAAAATTTTCAGCTTAAAGCAAAGAAGAATAAGTTTGGAAAACTGGTTGTAGATGGAGAATATAATACAATGATTAATTCTATACAAAAGGGCAAAGCTCCTAATTTCTTCTTTATGAATTATACAGAAGATTATGCAAATGTAATAAATCTAATTATAGTTCCAAAGGAATTTATATTACCAAGAATAATTCAAAAGAGAAAACCATTATCACAATCAGCAAGAAGATCTGGTTGGACAGGTTGTAATATTCTTATTTCGGAGATTGCAAAGGAAGGTAAAATATTTTCAGTAAAAGATAGTAAAGTAATTAATGAGAAGAAAGTAAGAGATGATGTTCTTTATATTGATTTTATTAGGAAAACTAAGAGTATCACTTCTAGGGGCTGGATTAATGATATTCTATCTATAGTATCTCAGCTTAATAATGAAGTGTTTTCTTTAAAAGATATTTATAAGTTTGAGAATATTTTAAGTATGGCACATCCTAAAAATAATAATATTAAAGCAAAGATAAGGCAGCAGCTTCAGATTTTAAGGGATAATGGAATTATAGAGTTTTTGGGTAATGGAAGGTATAAGAAATTAAGCTAATATAAGCAACCAATAAATGAATTCCTATCGTCATCCATTTGTCGGAAATACCCTCAAGGGTCATGAACAATTTGTTAATGATTCACAAATTTAAGAAGCTATTCTAAAAAAAATAAATTAAAACCCTAAATACTTCAGCCTCACAACTTTGAGACTGAATTATTTTTATATACACATCTATTTGAATCACCCCTCATATTAATAAAATGTTATTTGCCCCTGGGGGTCTTTGTGAGGAGATGCGGGCGACGAACTTATGGATAAATTTCAAAAGATATATTGCCAACTTTTACTTGACACAATCGCAACAGTTTTAAGAATAGACAAAGGTTAATTTCGAGGTATATAATGTATTTGTAGAAATAAAAGACGTTTTTTTTATACTAGAGGGCAATTAATTCTTAAAAGGGGTCAATATTATGAAGAAGAAGAATTTTTTAATTATGATTGTTTTTGGAGTTGTAGCCATATATTTTTTTAAGTTGGCTTTTTTTGAAGAATCAGAGGGGCTGAATACATTTTATATTGTGATAGCCACTTGTGCACTTATTGCCTGTGTTGTTGTATGGCAATATAGAAGTCAGGAGACTTATAACAGTTGGAATGATACCATAAAAATGATATTTAATACAAATAAAACTAGTATTGATAATATATATGAAGCGTTCAAGTCCATGGATACGGTACTAGGAAAACCATGGATAGGTAAAATAAAAACGGTTAAAGAAAATTGCATAATATTTGGACCAAATGCAGAGGGAGAATACATTTATGTTTTAGCTTCTAAGGAAGACCGTATTCAGTTGGTGCATAATAGTGAACCGGGATTTATTGTGCCAATGGAAGGTGAAGAGTGGAGACTAAATTTTAAAGAAATAGAAAAAGATAATACAGATAAGATTCTCAGATATAGATTTGCTACTATTTTTATGATCAAAGAATTGACAGACAAAATTGATAGATTTTTGGAAACAGGTATTCCTGACTTAAATCCTATTGGTATTGAAATGGATACGGATATTTATTTACTTTATGAAAAATTTAAATGGTTTGGACAAGACTTCTATTTGAATGATGTGCAAGAAAATAAAAAAATGGAAATATCATCTAGAATACCCTGTAAAACTTTTCATATAAAGCAAGTAGCGGATGGTATGGAAATGTTTAAAATCACTAAAAAAATATTTCATTTCATGCCTCATTATGCTATGTATGAACATGGAAATAAGATAGGGGTAATAAAGAAAAAACTGGTTTTTAAACATAACTATTTTGTGTCAGATAGTATATATGGAAAACTGGAATTGAGAAGTATGAATGCAACGATTGGAAGAAATTATCAGGTAACTATTGAAAATAAACAAATTGGAATTATTTCAGAAAAATTAAATATACAGCTTCAAAATATTATTTTTGATAATTTTGTACTAGTAGTCAATGACCCCAAATACTTTTCACTTATGATAGCCATGGCTGTTATGGTAGAGAGGGAGAAAAAGAGAAGTGAAAGAAGAGAAATGATGAATGCAGATTAGTACACTAGGGGTCAGACCTACCCGACTTTATACAAAAAATGATAATAAATAATTTGGTGATAAATAAGCAAGTCTGCCTACAGGCAGACTAAGACCCCTAGGGAACATGAACAAATATTTACAATTTATTAATAAAATGTTATTTACCCCTGGGGGTCTTTGTGAGGAGATGCGGGCGACGAACTTGTTAATATAATTATGAGTAAGGCTTCTGCAGTAGAATAAAAAAACTATAAAATAGGAGGGACAATGAGTAAAAAAAATTATAAAGATCAAAAAAATACATATACAGAAAACGGGGCAGAGATTGTCTATAAAGAAGGGTATGATTTTTCGCCAAATAATAACAAGGGTAACAACAAAGTGCCTAAAATGCCTAAAGAGCCTAATAAGAATAAAAAGGACAAGCCTAAGAAGAAAAAATCAAAACTTGCAATAATTGCAACTGCTATATTTATAACTGTTAGACTTATAAGACTTTTTGATGGTTTCTTTGATGATGATAAAGTTGAAGTTAAGGAAGTAATTAACGATACTGTAATTAGTGAACAAGTGGAAGAACTGGAAGATACGGAAGACATAAATACTGATTTAAATGAAGATATGATAGATATATCAGATAAAATACAAACAAATTCAAGTGAAATAATAGAAGTTGATAATTATTGGGTACCAACATCCATTGAAGCATCTTCATATGAAAAAAGTTCAGAGCAAAATGAATTTGTGCCAGATAATATTTGTGATTTTGATATAACTACAGTTTGGGCAGAAGGTGTTGAAGGAACTGGTGTTGGAGAGTGGATTGAATTAGAATTTGGAAGTGAAATTAATATTAAAGGAATAGAAATTCATTATGGAAATAAAAAATCTGAGAAAGAATTTAATGAAAGTAATATTCCAGAAACCGTAAGAGTCGAATTCTCTGGTAATAGGTATATTTATATGGGAAAAGGTGATTTTTATGATTATGATAGCATTAGTATTTTGGAGCTGGATAATGTAAAAACAAGCTTTGTAAGGTTTGTAATAATAGAGGCATCAGAAGGAAATAAAAATGATAGTACTTGTATTTCGGAAATTAATGTGTTTTAAGTTCCACAAGGGTGCCAGGTACTTCTCGATTATAGAAGGCAATACACTTACTTTTATGGAAACGAAAATTGTATTAGAAGGTATAACTGTTGATGGGAAAACTTTAAGAGAGCATTTAGAAGTTATAAATCACAGAGAAGCAATACTTTATATTGAAGATATAGTTATAAATAAAGAAGAGTTTACTGAATGGCAAATTAGAAACATTCACAGACTAGTTTTAATTTGAATATTTACTTTTATATTGAGAATAAGAACTTATGTTTTGGTAAATAATAGAGCTATAAACCAATAAAAGGAGTTATAGCTATGAATAATCAAAATAAAGTAAAAAATTTAGATCCTAAGAATGATGTAGTATTTCAGAAGATTTTTGGGCATAAAGATAACAAAGATATTTTAATTAGTTTTCTGAAAGCAATTTTAGGAGAAACTGATGAAGAAATACAATCAGTAGAATTTGAAGAGAAGAAATTAAGTAGTGAAATGATATTAGACGAAAAAATAGGAATACTAGATATAAGAGTAACAACAGATAAAGGAACTCAAATAAATATTGAAATACAGTTACTTAATCAGTACAATATGATTAAGAGGACATTGTTTTATTGGTCAAAGTTATACAGCTCTAAAATAAAAAGCGGAAGTAAATATTCATCTTTAACTAAAACTATAACAATCAACATTTTGAATTTTAATTATT
>NZ_JBTVVN010000081.1:0-4789 GCF_054819755.1 Clostridium sp. DL1XJH146 | reverse complement strand
AATTTAGATTGGTCGCTTTCAAAGCGACAATTATGCACCAAGAAGAGATTGATCATAGTCAAACAAAGCTTCATTAATTTCATAAATGTTATAATTTCCCTGGATTATAAAATATTCAATAATTACATCAAACTTACTACTATGAGATAATGTATATCCTGCTTTACTTAGCAAATCAAAAGTTTCATCTAAATTCAATTTTAATGAAATAGCAAAAGCTATAGCTGTTAACTTACTAGGCTTATAATTCTCATTATTTTTAATTTTCGAGAAAAGCTTCCTACTTATATTTGCCCTCTTATATGTTTCGGCATCAGTCATGCTCTTATCATCAATAAGTCGTAAAAGCATATTAGTAAAAGATTCATCTAATTGATTAACTAAATCCTCAAGCTTGCGGTTGCTTTTTTTTATTTCAGCTGAAGAACACTCATCACATTCCATTCTTTTAGATTCCATTTGTTGCATTGGTAAAAACTCACGAAGGTCTTCATATCTTCTGCGCTTATTAGATTTTTCCTCTTTAACATAATTCTCATCAATATATTTTTCAATTTTAGAAAATAGTTTTTCACTTAAAATAGAAGCTTTTTTATCATAAACTACTAAATATACCATGATATCGTGATTCAATAAAAATTCGCTTATTGCAGTAACAGCTATGTGAAGAGCCTGGTCTTTTGGATAACCATAAATACCTGAAGATATTAATGGAAAGGTCATGGAATCACATTTATACTGTAAAGCAAGCTTTAAAGAATTAATATAACAGTTATATAATTTATCTGCTTCCCCTGAGTTTCCATCCTTCCATATAGGTCCTACAGTATGAATAACATATTTTGATGAAAGATTATATCCACTAGTTATGACAGCTTGTCCAACCTTGCAGTACCTAATACTATCACATTCCTCTTGAAGCTCTTTTACTCCTGCAGCATGAAAAATAGCACCACATACTCCACCACCCATTTTTAGTCTAGTATTTGCCGCGTTAACTATTACATCTACTTCCATTTTAGTTATATCATTTCTGATTATTTGTATTGGCATAATTAAGTATCTCCTTTTATATAACATCATCTCTTTCAAAAAAATATCCTTTAAACTAAGTAATGCTCCTAAAATTTTTCCACTCTTAATATAATTTTAGTGCAAAATTTTCATTATAAATGGATTTAAAATAATAATTATCATAGTGGTAATTCCGTGATATAATTTTTTCTACTAAACACTCAAAAATATCTTGTCTACATTTTATAATATTTCCAATAATTTATAAAGCATTTTAAGTATTTTCATATAAATATATACAATTTTGTAATAATAGATAGAATTAAATAAAAAGATTTAAATATATATTCATTCTATTACCACGAGCGAAACCAATTAAAGTTATATTTACAGTTCTCGCCATTTTCACTGCAAACTCAGTAGTTGCTGAATGTGATACTAAAATAGGTATTTTTGCCTTTGCGGTTTTCATTAAAATATCTGACTATAATGATTAATCTAAATTAGCTGCAATATTTTTGTTTCGAGCGGCACAAGGCCATATAAAATTAAATACTTAATTTACTGCAATTTATCAGTAAAAAGAAAAATCAAGTAAATGAATATCTATGTATTTCTGCACTAAACTTAGACAAAAGAAAAAGGACAATCTTTATAAGCTTATTTTTTGAAGTTTATAAAGATTGTCCTTCCGTTTCTTAATTCAAAGATTTTTTTGCAAACCAATTATAACCCTAAAGGAATACCTAAGAGCAATGAGCTTTTGAAAAAATCTACCTTTGCATTTAATATATCCCTATAGAATATTTTCTAGCAATACATCTACCCATAAATTTGGACCTCTGGGGTATTTGTGAAACCTTTAGGTTGAGCTTGCTATATAGTAACCCATCATATTAGTAAAAAAGATAACTCATTAATTTGATTTCTTCCAAATAGTCTATCAACAAAACTTAAAAATTGTTGATAGCTAAAATTGATTATTGTATATATTCACTAGTACTACTAGCAAAGAATTGCAAATGCCGAACCTTCTCTTCACACTCCCCATACACCTTAATATGATTGCCATCCTTATCATACTCAGAGCCTTTCAAGAAAGAATCTCTTTCCCTAAATACAGGATACCCAATTGAACCACATCTTTTAATACAAAAAGTTCCTTCATACCAAAGCTCTCCTGTTTCATAATAAATTCTTCCTTGTTGAAAATATCTAGGTCCATAGTATTGCCTAGGTCCTTTATTATACTCTCCTATAAATTTTAGATTTCCATTTTCATAATACTCTCTACCAGTTTCTATAAACCAATCATCACCAAAACTTCCCTCCATATGTTTTACTCCATTTTCAAAATATCTTATACCTTGTCCAGATGGAACTAATTCTTTCATACTCTCCTCGCATTTTGTAAAACCTTCATATTTTATCTTTCCAGATGGATAATATATTATTTCCCATTTTGCTTTACCATTCATAATTTGCACCCCTTTTTTAATAATCATCTCTACGATTAAATCCCCCACTGCACTTAACATCCTCATAACATTTCTCACAATAATGGTAATCATCAATAGCTCTCCAAGTACGATTATATTCACTTATAGCCCCACAATTAGGACACTGATAGTAATTCTTATAGCTTATATAACCGTCCATTCTTTTCTTAAACTCATCGTACCACTTACTCCGTTTTTCAAACTCTGAAGTAATCCAAATATTACTGCGATTTTCCATCAAAAACTTTGTATTCTTCTTAATAAATTTCTGTAATGATTTATTTTTTTTACCCTCATTTACTAAATAATCATAGTCAATTACTATTGAATATAATTCTATTTCCTCCGGTCTCTTCTCTCTCACTTTTCCTTCAATATCTATTAGTTCCTCAAGTCCATTCTTTAAAATACAATACATACGATAAACCTCTGCTGCAAAAGCTCCATCTCCACCTTCATCATCTACTATTTCTTCATATTCACTGTCGTATATTATTTCTTCTATGTCTTTAATAAAATTAATCAATTTAATATGTTCCAATGGGTCAATATCTATATCTGTTGCATTTACTATTTTATAACTTTCAATCTTAGGATACATATCAATAAATTCAATATACATCATGCTATATTCATCCCAATATGGATTATAATCTTCCCCTAAATCATAAAACTCATAAAACTCTTCACAGCAATCCTCGCAGCAAAAATGTCTATCATCAGAATCAATATAGTATACATCATCTATAAGCTTAAAACATTGCGCACATCTTCCTGGAACTATTTTCACACTCCAATAACCCTTCTTATAATCTAACCATCCCTCTCTTCTGAACTCTGGTAACAAACATCTTCCAATATAAGCTACTACTCCACTCTTTTTTGACACCTTCTTAATCCCTTTAATTAAACTAGGTAGGTCCTTCTGTAGCCTCTCAAAAATATCCTTACTGCTTAATTTCTTTTCATTTGCAAAATACTGAATAGCCCATTTTTGAAATAGTTGTTTCTCCTTTTCTTTTAGTTTCATTTTTATCTCCTCCTATTTTTTGCAAAATAAAAGAACCATCCGTAATTGAATGATCCTTTTTTGCCTCTATTACTAATATACATATGCTTTTGTAGTTTCTGCACAGATTTTGTGTTTATTAGAAATTTTATTATCTATTGATATATTTCATCCTTATAATTATCAATCATATCAAAGCCATAATCCCTACTAAATTCAGAAGAAACACAATAGCAAGTGAACATCGTCCATTGGCTCGCTCACAAAGAACCCTGGGTGGATTTTTTTCTATATCCAGGGTTCCTTGGCGCCTTATGATAACAAGTTCGTCGACTACGTCTCCTCACAAGAAGCACCGTTGCTAATTAACAAATTGTAAACCTTGTCAATAAAAGTTAATATCCGTAAATTTTCCTTTAAAGAATTAGTTTCTTATAAGTTCTAATTTATCAGAATTACCTGAATTCCTAATCACTTGCTCAACAAAACTTTTATATTCTTTCCTTCTATCACTAACATTAAAATAATTTAGTATCATAGATGAATTAATAAACTTTTCTTTTTTGTCACCAATATACATGGAATAACTACTCCAATTATAATACTCTGGCTTATCCACTATATTTGCTCTTATAGGATTTAGATGTATGTACCTGCTAGTTTCTAACATTTGAGAGTCACTATCTACAATTTCAGAAAAATATCTTTTTTCATAAAGATGTCCACAATAATTATACTTATTATTGAAATACCTTGGATATATACTATTTATTCTTTTCATAAAATAGTTAATATGCTTATCATAAGTATGTAACAATAAATGTACGTGGTTATCCATTAGGCAATAACACACAATATCATACTCATTTTTATAATACTTTATGTTTCCTTCCAATTGTGCTAAATAAACTTCAAAATCTTCTTTATCTCTGAAAATATCATTTCTTCTATTACCTCTAATAGTTACGTGATGGGTAGTGTTAGGATACCATACTCTTACTTTATTGATCATAAAAAATCACTCTCTTTACTTTTAGTTCTTGCTTAAATATGCCCAATTTTAATGACATTTAAACAATGTTCTAAAAATTTATAGAAGTGACTTTTTCAATTCTGAAATTCTATTTTCTTTTTCTATTACTTTTTTTACATATTTGTTCATATATTGTTCATCAGTACCGGTGCTCTTAGCATAGCCATCAACCTAAGAATACAATTTTATTCCAATGCTTGATGGCTATTTTAATTTATACAATTGGAAATTAAA
>NZ_JBTVVN010000080.1:0-4873 GCF_054819755.1 Clostridium sp. DL1XJH146 | reverse complement strand
AATTTAGATTGGTCGCTTTCAAAGCGACAATTATGCACCAAGAAGAGATTGATCATAGTCAAACAAAGCTTCATTAAAATATGGACCCCAGGGGAAATAGTGAACCCTAGGGCTCACTTGCTACCAATAGTTGTCAATGTTATTTAAATCTGAATTCGTGGAAAGCAACATATTTGTTTAATTTGTAAAATTATATCAACTGATATAAAATAATATTAGGATAATTTCAGAAAATGTATGTTAGAAAGGGGTATTACCGTGAACGAAAGTAATCATAAAAATGTACAAGTAATCGATAGAACTCTGGATATAATCGAACTACTTTCCACTGAACAACAAGGTTTAGGCGTTACTGAAATATCAATTCGAACAAATCTGCACAAAACAACTGTATATCGTATACTCTCCTCACTTTGCTCAAGGAATTATGTAGAAAAAAATCCAAGTAATAAATATCAAATAGGTAGAAAGTTGATAGAAATTGTTAGCTGTCATATAAATGATCTTGAATTGCAAACCGAAGCTCGTCCTTTTTTATTGGAACTATCATCCCAATATAATTTGACATGTCATTTAGGTGTGTTAGATGGAGATCAGGTTGTATATATAGAAAAACTTGATAGTTACACAAAATTAAGACTTTATGCTCAAATAGGCTATAGAGTCCCTGCTTATTGTTCATCACTAGGAAAATGTCTTCTTTCATGTTTGTCCGATACTGAGCTTGAAGAAACAATTTCACTCTGTCAATTTGAAAAATTTACACCAAATACCATAGTTACCTTACCTTCATTAAAAAATCATTTACGTAAAGTAAGAGTTCAAGGCTGGGCAATCGATAATCAAGAATATGCAATGAGTCAGCGCTGTATTGCAGCTCCAATATATGACTATAGAGGCGAGGTGATTGCTGCCGTAAGTGGCAGTGGCACATTAGAGCAACTTCCAGATAAAAAAATCATACCAATTGCTAAACATATTGTACAAATAGGTATAGAAATATCTGAGCGATTAGGATATAGCAAATAAAAACGCTGCCTAGGACAAGTCATAGGCAGCATTTATTATTCTCTACTTTGCAAAACCTGTAAATGAAAGCATAAGACCACCACATGTATCAATTCCATCATCTTCATAACCATATTCACCAAAAGTAAATTCAGTTATGAAAGGTATATCCCCTGCGACGTCTTTAATCTGTTTTGCAACTTCATCTATTCTAGCATCAATACCAGCACGGCGTCCACCACAATGTACAAGATGTAAAGCCCCTAGTGGTACTCCTGCTTTTTCTTTGGTTTGTTCTAAAATACTTCCAGCAGATTCAATAATTTCGTCTACAGTACTTTCCATATAAATCACAGCAGTATTAACAGCTAAATTATTACCTATATTCATTGAATAATCTTCATTACCATTCATTGGATGCCTTATAGCAACTAAATCCCCTAATCTGTCTTTAACTCCAAGTGGTGCACATACAGAACCCGCAAGTAGGTTTCCTCCAAACAAATCTTCTGCCTTCTTACCACTCCACTCCGCATATTTTTTAAGAGCTGGTACACCATCAATCTCAACAAGCACTCTATCTCCTTTGAGTTTTGTTATAATACCAGATTTTGAAGTTTCGCGGTATGCACCTGTATATTTATTGGCAAATGGTTTATCACTATAGAAAAACGCAACTGCTGCACCATCCGCAAAAGCGCCCTTGTCTGTAAACAACTTCCACTCGCCTGTAATTGTGTTATCAGCAGCACTTCCTCCAAAGAAAGGTACTCGTCCTATAATATCAGTAATCCCTTTAAGATAATATTCTTCTTCTCCTGGTGATGCCACCATATAAAAATAATCTGGAGAAGTTGTTTTTCCTGCAGCTTCGAGGGCTTGTTTTGCTATTTCTCTACCAGTTAAACGAGCATCTCCTCCTTTAGCTTGTCCTGCTACCCCAACGACCATATCCTCATCTTCCATAGCCATAATTCCAACAAATGTATCCCCACCAACAAATCCTTCAGGTGTAATTATACCTGTAAATGATGTATTCCCTATAATAGCTACTCCAGGCATTGCTTCAGCCGCCCCTTGAATAAGTTCAGTTTGGTCATAAGCAACACTACTGTACATAAACGCAACTTTAGCTTTTCCAATACCTTCGCAAGCTTTCATAGCAGCCTCTTTACCTGCTTCAAAAGCATTTGCAACTTTGCATGAACCAACGTTTGATTTTAACATTTAAAAATCCTCCCCTATTTATATTATAATTTCTATCAATTATTACAAATTTTAAATTGATACCAATCAACCCCCTGCAAGAAGTGGTATAACAGTCAATACATCTCCATCCTTTAAAACATAATCACTATCTTTCCGCTTATTATTAACAAATGTAGAGTATTTAACTGATGAGTCTTTAATTGGTGTCAAGGCTAAAATATCTTTAATTGTTTTCTCAGAAACTTCAATATTCCAATATCCACTTTCATCTTTTTTAGGAATCATAGAAGCAAAAACTCCGAAAAATTTAACCTTTACCATATAAGCTAATCCTCCCTATTCACAGCTTGGCAAAAATGATATATATTCTTCAAGACCAAGCTCTTTTAATGTTTCTTCTTTTAGTATACCGTTTTCATCCCAGCCACGAAGTTTATAGTAATCTTGTAACATACTATCAAATTTAACAGGAGCTTTTCCTGCACGTCCACCAATAACTGCTGCTTGAAGCATTTTTGGAGGTAATGTATCATCCTTACGACTCATACCATCTCGAATATTAATAAGCCGTTGAAGAGCAATTCCTCTCTCTGAAGTTTTAAGTAGTTCCATATTTGTCAATTCTATACCTGAAACCACTTCAAGTTCTTTTGCTATTTCAGTAATAGTAAGTCCTCCGTTATTAACCATAAACTTGCACATAGTCAAATTATTATATAGCATACTTGTGTTTTGATATATATAAGCACAATAGCCTGCTTGACTCTCATCAAATCGTTCAGGTGGTCCATCCATTTCACAATCAGGATAAAATAATCCAAGCGCACTTGCCTGAGGATTACCTCTTTCATGACATGCACCTCGAGGAGTTGTTGCATAGTTAACTGCAAGTCCATACACTGCTCTTGGGTCATGAGCAGGAAGGTCAAGATTTTTAACTTCTACTGCAATCCCAGCAGATTCTTGTCCAATTTGCTCAACTGCACCTCTTATACCTTTTTTGAATAAGCTACCTATTCCTTCTAATTTAACTAACTTATCAATCAGGTACTGAAGTGTCTCATTATCACTCCATTTAGGAACAATTCCAATTTCCTCTTCACTTAAAAATCCAGCTTCATAGCATTCAATAATAAATCCTACAAATGAACCCAAAGATATGGTATCTACACCGGCACGATTTGCTTTATCATTAGCTAGTGCAATAGCGTATAAGTCATCTATTAATAATCCAGAACCCATCATTCCAAGAGTCTCATATTCTGGTCCATTTCCATCAAGAACCGTTCCATCAGGTAATGTTACATGTATATGTCTATGGCACCCCACAGGACAATTTTGACAAGGCATAGGTTTTACATTTAAAAACTCTGTATATCTAGGCGTACCTATCATTTTTGCTCCTCTTTGCCATACATCTCCACGCCAATATTTTATAGGGACATCTCCAAGAGCTTCTAAGGGCACCATAACATCTGGTGTTCCGCCTCCACCTTTAGCTGTTTCGTGGAGCCTTTTCATGAGCTCCTTAGCAAGTTTTTCAGACCCGTCTAAATCCTTAACAGGTACCTGCTTTGTTCCCCATACTGCTACTGCCTTTAGGTTTTTAGAACCCATAACAGCTCCTGCCCCACCTCTTCCTGCAAAGGAATGACCATCGCAAGTAATACAGGCTATAGGATTCAACATTTCTCCCGCTGGTCCTATATTTAAAGTATTTATCCGTTTATTTCCTAATTCTTTTTTTATAATACTTCCTGTTTCCACAGCATCTTTGCCCCATACATTAGCTGCGTCCCTAAATTCTACACCATCATCATTAATATAAAGATATGTAGGATTTTCTGCTCTACCTTCTATCACCAAAGCATCATACCCAGCTTT
The DNA here is from genome assembly GCF_054819755.1 of Clostridium sp. DL1XJH146. Lineage (NCBI taxonomy): Bacteria > Bacillati > Bacillota > Clostridia > Eubacteriales > Clostridiaceae > Clostridium > Clostridium sp. DL1XJH146. The sequence goes on along the minus strand of NZ_JBTVVN010000080.1, from coordinate 772 downwards.
TTTCAACTGTGGAGCCCATGCTCCTGTTCCTGCTGAATCCAGGAATGAACCAGTTAAAGGTCCTTTTGTTATTACACTCCACTTTGCATTACCTGGAAAATTTACTGCCTGCATAAATCCCAAAGCAAAAATTATCTTATTATCTTTAGAAAGTGGATCTACCTTTGGTTCAACTTCATCCAATAAAATTTTAGCACCTAGTGCTGCTCCACCTAGTAGCAATTTAAGGTATTTTTCATCTATTGGGTCTGCCTTAAATGTCTTGTCTGTCAAATTTACTCTTAATAGCTTATTCCAATAACCGTACACAACCTCGCCTCCTTTAATTTTGGTGCTTTTGTATTCGTATACATACACCTTAAATTTTTTAGTGTCCTTTCCAAAACGGGAGGCATGATAGTTTCCATTCATACCCAATGGCACGGTTACCGTGAATATATTTTAGGCAATACGGCTCGGACATATATTTATTATTCTTTTCTTTAACGTTAATATAGCCTTTTACAATATTACTGTCAATTTTTTGGTTCCATAATGTGGACTTAATGTTTCACATAGTGGTACAATCTTCTGTGATTTTCAAAAATAGAAACATTCTTCAATTTTATCTGAAATCTATAAATAACTGTTGAGACAAAATTAGTTGATAATTATGGAATCATACCAAAGATAAATAAAAGCTCATGTTATAAATAGAGGCCACTGAAAAACTATGAAATTAAAATCATTATCGCATTAAATGTGATAATGATTTTTTTATATCTCAAAAAGG